>NZ_JAPCJA010000010.1:0-102039 GCF_027707745.1 Aeromonas sp. QDB23 | reverse complement strand
AGAAGGATTCGAACCTTCGAAGGCAGAGCCGTCAGATTTACAGTCTGATCCCTTTGGCCGCTCGGGAACCCCTCCACAAGTGCGAGGCGCATACTAACAGATCTTCTGGTTTTGTGAACCCCCAAGCAGGATTTTTCCATTAAAAGAATTGGATTTGTGGCCGATAACCAGTGAAATCGCCATTTTCGAGAGTTATCTCATGCTGCCCAGTTCAATCCGTAATCACCTGCTCGTTGATGAGGGCCAGTTGGGGCAGCGCCTCAACCGTGACCTGCAGCATGGCGATCGGGCGGATTTCCGGTTGCATCTGGCCTTGCTCACCGACGCGGTGGAAGAGCAGCCCTGGTTTGATGCCAAACCGGCGGTCAGTTCCCAGAGCCGTGACTGGCGTCCGCACTTTGACTTGAGACCGGCAGAGGTGCTGGTGGCTGAAGGGGCTGGGAGTGACTGCAGTGCCATCAATGAGCGGTTGCAACAGGGGGGAAGCATGGTGGATGTGCGGCTCTGGCTGGCGCTGCAAACGCCGCCGCTGGCGGTCAAGCAACCGCTGCTGGATGAGGCTGTCTACGACAACCTGTCGCCGCTGGCGCGGGAGCGGTTGCAAGGAAAGCTGGCCGATATGCCACGCCAGGAGGATCCGTTGGTACTGTTGCCGATCCTCGACCGTTTGCAACAGGGGGTGGATACCCGGTTGCACTGGCTCAGTTGATGGCGCCTGCTCACTGGTGTAACGCGGTGCTTATCGGGCAAATCACAGGCAACAAAAAGGCGGGTAACCCCGCCTTTATGCTCGCTGAATTTTTAGCCTTGCGGCATGCTATCAAGCGTCGGCTTCATCCGGTTGCGGCTGCTCTTTGAGGGCGGCGTTGGCGCGACGGGCAATCGGCTTCTCGGTGTGACGATTGAGTTGGCGCTCCAGCTTTTGACCCAGTTCGTTGATGGCGGCGTAGAGATCCTCATGCTCTGCCTGGGCAAACAGTTTGCCGTTGGGGATGCCAGCACTGGCTTCGACAGTGAACATCAGACGCTCTTTGGAAACAATCACATGGGGTGTGATGAGAGGCACCTGAAGACGTTCGAGCTTTTCAAAACGGGATTCGATGCGCTCGCGGATAGCCGGGGTGATGTCGATGATTTTGCTGGTAATTTCGATTTTCATATTGGCCCCCTTCGGGTCGTCTTGCTTGTGTCTTCACCTTCAGATTACTCATTGGTAAAGATTGAAATGTGATCTATGTCACATAACATTCCCTTGGCTATTCAGCAACTTATAAATTGTGATCTTTTCCGGTTTCGTGCCAAAAACAGCTTGAGCTCCATGAAACTGGCAGGCAGTATGACGGGAATAGGATCGTTTCTGTCCCTTCTTGGCAGCACTTCGTGTCGACCTCATGTCCGGTTTCCACTGCTTGATATCGCATGTTTGTACTCTTCCCTCGCAACCGCTGATCTGATGAGTGGATGCAGGGGGCGTTGCTGTGCCCGATGGGACATCAAACGTGGTTGGTTGTTGTGTTGGAGTGGTAAATGAAGCAGCAAGCCACGCAAGTCATGTGGTTTTTCGATCGGCAATATGATCAGTGGAGTCTCTCTGATCAGGGGGCCTACCAGCAGTGGCAAGGGGAGGGCAATCATCCCTGGGCCGCTCGCCTGTTACCGGAAGATGAGGCAGGCTTTGCCGACTTTCTCGTCCGGCTTCATGAATCACATCTGCCAGAGCAGTTCATCGGTCATCTGAAAGATGATCAGGGGCAGCTCAACCATGTGCTCTGGAGCGGTCAGTTTGTGCCCACCCAGCAGATCTGCTGTGGTTGGCTGGCCCCGCTCGATACCGCCAACAGCGCGGTCTCCTCCCTCAATCTCTCGCTGCCGTTGCTGCAAACCACCCTGCTCACCCAGCTGGCGCAGGCGCTCTCTGCCCGCACCGGGCTCGACTTCTTCAATACCCTGGTCAGCCAGCTGGCTCATATCCTCAAGGTGGATGCGGTCTGGGTGGGTGAGCTGTGCGGTGCCGACCGGGTCAGGGTGCTGGCTGCCGACGGGCTGGCGCAGAAGGACTACCCGCTGGCGGGCTCCCCCTGTCAGGAGCTCTACAAGCAAGGTGCCATCTGTTTCGAGGTGATCGACGAGTCGCAGGAGTATCAACCCTGGCTGGCGGCCGGGCAGACTTACTATGGTCAGCCGCTGTTTGATGCCAGAGGTCAACTTCTGGGTCATCTGGCGCTGCTCTATTCGGCCCCGGCAGATACCAGCAACCTCACCTCGGTGCTCAATACCTTCTCGGTACGGATGGTGGCCGAGCTGGAGCGGCTGCAATCCGATGCCCAGATGCGGCTCTCTGCCGTTGCATTCGAGACCCACGAAGGGATCATTATCACGGATCCGGGGTTCAAGATCCTGCGGGTCAACAACGCCTTCAGCCAGATCACCGGCTTTGACAGCCAGTCGTTACTGGGCCTGCACCTGGAAGAGGATCTCTGGCCCAATCTGGGGGGACTGGGCTACGAGCTCAACACCCTCAGCCGCTGGCAGGGGGAGACCCAGCGTCGCCACGTCGATGGTCACACCTATCCCCAGTGGGAGATAGTGACGCCGGTGCAGGATGAGAAAGGGGTGATCAGCCACTTTGTCATCTGCTTCGAGGATATCTCAGAGCGCAAGGCGGCCGAGCGGCGCATTCAGGATCTCGCCTATTACGACGAGCTGACCGGATTACCCAATCGCCGTCAGCTGCACGAAACCCTGGTGCAGACCTTCAACGAGTCGGTCCGCGACGGCCTGATTGGTGCGCTGCTCTTTATCGATCTCGATCACTTCAAGACCATCAACGACTCCCTCGGCCACGCCACCGGTGACTGGCTGCTCAAGGAGGTCGCCGCTCGCCTCAAACGGCTGGTGCGCCAGGGGGATTGTCTGGCACGCCTCGGCGGTGACGAGTTTGTGCTGTTGCTGCCGTCGCTCTCGGCCAGCCCGCCCCAGGCGGAGATGCAGGCCGATATTATTGCCGAGCGCCTCATCACCGAGATTGCCGCTCCTTATACCTATGTGGGACAGGTGCTGCACATCGGCGCCAGTGTCGGCATTACCTTGTTTCCGGATCGGGAGCAGGGGGTCGATGATCTGCTCAAGCAGGCAGATACCGCCATGTATCAGGCCAAGTCCGCTGGCCGCAAGACCCGTCGCTTCTTCGATGCCTCGATGCAGCAGCAGGCGGATCGCCGTCTGCTTATTCACAACGAACTGCGCAACGCCCTCAGCCAGCAAGAGCTGACCCTCTACTATCAGCCCCAGCATATGGTCGATGGCGGCGATATCATCGGCGTCGAGGCGCTCATTCGCTGGCAGCCTGCCGGTCGCTCTCTGGTCTCGCCGGCCGAGTTTATTCCCATCGCTGAGGAGACGGACCTGATTGTCGATATCGGCAACTGGGTGCTGCACGAGGCGTGCGCCCAGTATGTGCTGTGGGAGGAGAACGGCATCCATATTCCGCAGATCTCGGTCAACGTCAGTGCCAAGCAGTTCCATGCCACCGACTTTGTCGAGCGGATCCACGATGTGCTGGCGCAAACCGGCATGGATCCGGCTTGCCTCAATCTGGAGATCACCGAGTCTGTGGTGCTGGGTCACGCCGAGGACACCATCAGCAAGATGACCGAGCTCAAGGAGCTCGGCATCAGCTTTGCCATCGACGATTTTGGCGCCGGTTACTCCTCCCTGAGCTACCTCAAGCGGCTACCTGCCGATGAGCTCAAGATCGACCGCTCCTTCATTCAGGACATCCCGAAAGATGGCGACAACATGGCCATCGTCGAGGCGGTGATCGCCATGGCGCGCCATATGGGGTTCAACGTCACGGCGGAAGGGGTGGAATCCCGTCAGCAACTGGAGTTTCTCAAGGCGCAGGGGTGCAGCTTCTATCAGGGCTATCTTGCCTCCAAGCCGCTGCCGGTGCCCTATCTGGAGAAATATGTACAGCGGCTGACCAGACCGGAACCGCTGCGCGAAATGCAGCTGAGCAGTGCAGAAAAATAGTCCCTGCTCCCCGCTGTAGCGCTGCCCGGCAACGGGTAGAATGAGAGGCAGTAGACCCACCGCCATCGGGCGGTGTATTGCCCTCAATGGAGATGTTCAGTGAAAGCTGTATGGGGAATTGTTTTGTCGGCGCTGTTCGTGCCGACCCTGATGGCGCAGACTGCCGACCAGACGCTCTACCGTCAGGCGTATGACGCCGTACGGGCCAATGATCAGGCCCGTTTCCAGCAAATTCGTGCCCGGTTGACCCATTATCCGCTGCTGCCCTATCTCGATTACTATCAGCTCGCCTTTCGTCCGGGGGCGGCCGATTACAACGATGTGACCCGCTTTATCCGCCAGCATGGAGATACCCCCCAGTCCAACCGGCTGGAGCGCAGCTATCTGACCTATCTGGCCCAGAGCCAGCAGTGGTCGCAGTTCCTGCGTTTCTATCCGGCCAAGCCGAGCTCCACCGATCTGCTCTGCATGCACTATCAGGCGCTCTATTACACCGGCAAGCCGAAAGAGGCGTTGCAGGGGGCGGGCAAGATCTGGATGAGCGGCCAATCGCGCCCCGATGCCTGCTCCCCGCTGTTCCAGCTGTGGCAGGTATCCGGTCAGCGTACCCAGGAGAAGATCTGGCAGCGGATGACGCTGGCGTTCGAAGCGGAAAACCCCAACCTGATCCGCCACCTTGGCGCGACCCTCGGTAGCGGTTTGCAGAGCTATGGCGATCAGATGGTGACCCTGTTCGAGCAACCCGCCAAGGCGATGAACCCGGCCTATTTCAGCAGTAACCCCTATTCACGTAAGCTGCTCTCCCTGGGTTTGACTCGCTATGCCAATCAGGAGCCGGAGTCGGTGCTGCGCCAGCTTGCGCTGTTTCGTAGCCGTTTCGGCCTGACCCAGGCCGAGGTGAAACCGGTGGAGCGTGCCATTGCCCGCCGCCTGCTGCTGGATCGCGCTATTGCCCAGCGCAGCTGGGTCGATAGCACGGTGAAAAAACTGGCGGATCCCGACATTACCGAGCTGCGGGCGCGACTGGCCATCTGGGAGCAGGATTGGCGTGGCCTCTCCGGCTGGGTGAAGATGATGCCGATGGCCCGTCAGAAAGAGGATCGCTGGCGCTACTGGATGGCGCGCTCCCTTGAGGTACAGGGACAGCAAAAACCGGCGCGAGATCTCTATCTGGAGACCGCCAACCTGCGCGGTTTCTACGGCTTTATGGCGGCCCAGCGCACCGGCGTGCCCTATCGCATGAAGAATCAGAGCGTCAAGCATGTACCGGACTGGCGTACGGCCAGCCAGCGCTGGCCCTTCCTGTTGCGGGTGCGCGAGCTGTTGTCGATGAACGAGATTGCAGCGGCCCGCTCGGAGTGGATCCACAACATGGATCGCAACCCGGTAGCCCAGCGCATCGAGTTTGGCCATATCGCCCTCAATCAGGGGTGGCACGAGCTGGCCATTCTCGCCAGCATTCGCGCCGAAGCGTGGGATGCCCTCGATTTGCGCTTCCCGCTGCCGCTCAAGCGCACCTTCTCCCAGATGGCGCAAGAGCGCACCATGAACACCAGTCTGCTCTATGCCATCTCCCGTCAGGAGAGTGCCCTCTATCCGCTGGCCCAGTCGCCGGTGGGGGCGCGCGGCCTGATGCAGCTGATGCCGGCCACCGCCAAGGAGACCGCAGGCAAGCTGGGGGTGCCTTATCGCAACGAGCAGCAACTGTTTGATCCGGCAATGAATATTCGCCTCGGTAGCGCCTATCTCAAGCGCTTGCTGGATGTCTATGACGGCAACCGGATCCTGGCGGCGGCCGCCTACAACGCCGGGCCGGGCCGGGTAAAACGCTGGCGTGATCAGAGTGATAACAAGCCGATGGATGTGTGGGTCGAGAGCATCCCGTACAAGGAGACCCGCAACTACGTCCAAAACGTGTTGTCGTTCGATCTCATCTATCAGCACAAGTTGCAGCAGCCGCTGCGCTTCATGTCGGAGCGGGAGCTCAATCACGCCTATTGAGTCGGGGGCCGCCCGCGGCCCCTGTTTTCAAATTTTTCTGACGCCGGGTATCATCGGGTAAGGTTCTGTTACCAAAGGAAACATGCCCGGTGACCTGGCTCAGGGAATTACATCAGGCCGCAGGGTATACTCAGGCGTCGGCACCGACAGGTTCCCCCACAATAAAGGAATGGATAGTGGCAACGATTAAAGATGTTTCTCAGCTGGCAAATGTGTCTATCTCCACCGTGTCGCGCGTTATCAACAACACGGCACAGGTAGCACCGGAAAAGCGTGAGGCCGTATTGGCGGCCATGAAGGAACTGAATTTTCGACCCAACAGTTTTGCTCAGGCACTGGTCAGCAAGCGTTCCAACTGCATTGGCGTGCTGGTCGGCGACCTCTGCGGTGGCCCCTTCTTTGCCCAGATGATGCGTGGCATCGAGACCATGGTCGATCAGGCCAACAAGTTCACCATCGTCATGTCTGGCAACCATGATATCGCGCGCGAGCGTCATGCCATTCAGGCGCTGCTGCAGCGCCAGTGCGATGCGCTGATCCTCCACAGCAAGGCGCTCCCTGACGAGGAGCTGAGCGAGCTGGCGGCAGGCTCTACCCCCATTGTCTTTATCAACCGTCAGGTACCCGGGGCCGAAGATCGCTGCGTCTGGCTGGACAATAAGGCCGGGATCACCACCGCGTGCCAGCACTTGCTGGATGCCGGTCATCGCAAGATCGCCTTTATCACCTCCGATGATGAAGAGTTTGTCGATGGCTTGCAGCGGATGGCGGGCTATACCCAGACCCTGGCCAGAGCCGGAATTCCTCTGGAGTCCGCATTGATTGGCCGTGGCTTTGCCGACGAGAACGGCGGTTATGTGGCGATGTGCGAACTGCTGGCGCGCGGCGTCGAGTTCACTGCCGTGCTCGGTTTCAACGATGCCATGGTGGCGGGGGCTATCTCCTGTCTGCTGGAGCGCGGCTACAAGATCCCGCAGCAGGTGTCGGTGGTGGGGTTCGACGATATCCCCTACGCCCGCTACATCTATCCCAAGCTCACCACGGTGCGTTACCCCATCGAGGAGATGGGCAGCCGCGCCGCCGAGTTGGCGCTGCGCCTGCTCGATCACAAGCCGGTTGACGGCCTGGCGCTCAAGTTTGAAGCCCAGCTGGTGGAGCGTGAATCGGTCGCCTGATGAACGTCAAACCGCGAATAACAACGTGGCCCCAATGGGGCCACGTTTGTTTTTGCTTGTTGTCTGCCTGTCGGCCAGTTTAGAAGCGGGCCGAGCCGCTGACGTAGTAGCTGCGACCCGGTTCGACGTTCTGGAAGACGATATCTTTCTCTTGCAGGCGCACGTCGGTCAGGTTGTTGATCCCCAGTCGCAGGTCAAAGTTCTCGGTGACCTTGAAGCCGGTGCCCAGATCGAAGGTTTGATAGCTGGGCAGCTTGTGCAGTACGACAACCTTGTTGACGGTCTGCTCGGCAAACTGGGTACCGGTGTAGGTGGTGCCGACAAAGGCATTGACCCGCTCGGTGGCCTGCCAGGTGATCTTGGCGTTAGCCTTGTGCTCCGGCCGCTCGGGCAGAGCCTGACCCTGATCGCCCTCAGCCTTGAGATAGGTGTAGTTGGCGCCGAGGTTGATATCGTCGGTCAGATCGAGCTTGCCGGTCAGCTCCAGTCCCTTGGTGGTGGCCTTCTCCAGGTTGTACCAGGTGCGGTCAGTGGAGTTCGGCAACGGCTTGAAGGTGAGCATGTCGTCGATGTCGGAGTAAAACAGGGTGGCGCTGGTTTCCCAGATCCCTTCTCCTGCGATCACTCCCAGCTCGTAGTTGGTGCTGGTTTCCGGCTTGACCTTGTCGCTGCCATAGATGCGGCAGCTGCCGCCGCAGCTCTCGATGCTGTAACCGTTGGAGTACTGGTGTGGTGCCGGTGCCTTGAAGGCCTGGCTGACACCGCCCTTGACGGTCACCAGCTCGTTCATCTCATAGACCAGATAGCCGCGCGGGGTGAAGTGGCTGCCGTAGATCTCGTGGTGATCGTAACGGCCACCCAGCGTGAAGGTCAGGCTGTCGGTCAGGCCAATTTCGTCCTGAGCGAACAGCGCCTCCTGAGAGTGACTCTCCTTGCCGCCGATATCCTTGTAGCTCACCGCATCCACCAGCTCCCGATCCAGATATTCACCACCCAGCGTCAGGTAGTGGTTGGCCAGCGCCAGGTTGGTATAGCCCTTGAGGGTCAAGGTGTTCTCTTCCAGCTCCCGCTGCTGCGGGGCTGAGTAGCTGGTGTTGAAGTCGTCGATCTGGGAGGTCTCGTAGTTGGCCATGACGGTGGTGTCACCCCAGCTCCAGTTCCCCTTGTGGGTCAGACCAAACAGGTTGCGATCGTTCTGCTGCTGGCGGCTGTGCACCTTGTTGCCGGTCTTGCGGAAGATATCGAGGGGCCGCTCATCCTGATTGTAGAGATAGTCAAACTCGAAGCGCTGCTGCTCATCCACCAGCCAGCTCAGGGTAGAGGCGAAGTTGCGGGTCTGTTTGGCTTCGATAAGGGGGATGCCGTCAGCAGCTTCGATGGGGGTCCAGGCTTGACGGTCATACACCTCGCCGTTCATCCGGATCAGCAGGTTGTCGGTCAGCGGGCCGGTAAAGCCCAGGTTGGTTCTGTGCTGATCGCCGCCATCCTTGCCCTCGATGGCCTTGAAGTCGGCATCGGCCGCCCCTTGCCAGGTTTTGCCCGGCTGTTTGGTGATGATGTTGATGACACCCCCGATGGCATCAGAGCCGTAAAGTGCCGACATGGGGCCACGGATCACCTCGACCCGCTCGATCATGCCAAGGGGGACAGGGGTATTGTCGAAGTTGCCGCCGCGCCACAGGGCATTGGAGGAGGAGAGGCGTTTGCCATCCACCAGCACCAGGGTGTACTTGCCGGACATGCCGCGAATGCCGATATCGCTGCGGCCATTGGTGTCAGCTTCAGCCTGAATGCCCACTTCGTGGCGCAGCAGGTCGGCAAGGTCATTGACCGGCGCGGCGGCGATCTGTTCGGCCGTGATGACAGAGATAGAGGCCGGTGCCGAGCGGGTATTGTGCGCCGTGGTGGTGACGGTGATCACCTCATCGGCTTGAGGGGCGTTGTTGGCGGCAATTGCTTGCTGGGTCAGCAGGGTGACTATGGTGGTGGCCAGCAGGCTGGGAGCGATAAAACGAGAGGCTGAGAATTTCATTATTTACATCTTCCATAATATTCAAATGATAAGCATTATCATTATCTCGGCTATCTTGTTCCGTTCGCAACACTTTTTTACTGACGAGCTGACGAGGCGGGTGCGGTGTAATGGCAACCAACACCCGTGATCGATGGCTGAGACGGGGGGGGGGAATGGATCTGGCCGCGATAACTGATGTCATCAATAAACGCGAGAAGCTGGTTGTTATGGTGGGCAAGAGCGAGGAGATAAACCTGATGCCGGGGATAGCGCAGGAAAGTGAAAACGTGGTCAGAGTAGTCGCCATGACTCCGATAGACGCCATCCGGGAAGCCTTGCAGGCGGGCAAGCTGGTGGGGCTGGGGGAGCCGCATTGGCACCCCGATTTTATCCGGCGCCAGCACGCCTGGCTGTGTGATCCGGCGCTCTGGGGATTCATGACCGATCTGGTGCTGGAGTGCGGCAATCGCCGCCATCAGGGCTTGCTTGATGCCTGGCTGACGGGGCAGGAGAGCTGGCAGGGTGAGCCGCTCACGCTGGTGCGGCTCTATCCGGTCTGGCTCGACTCCTGCGCCTTTCCCGCCTGGATGGCCCCCGAGTTTCCGGCTCTCTTTTCCGCTCTGCGCCAGAGCAATCTGGCGCGCCCCGAACATGTGCGGCTGCGGGTGCATCTCTGCGAGCCCTTATTCGAGTGGCAGGAGATGAGCCCGGAGCTATGGCAGCAGCACAACAGGGGGCGGGATCAGGCGCTGGCCGACTATCTTCTTGCACTTCCCGCCCGCGGCGTGGTGGTGCTGGCGGGGGCGCGCCATCTGCTCAAAGTCGCAGGGGATCCCCACTTTGCGCAGCCGACGCTGGGCCAGTTGCTGGAGGCCGCACGGCCGGGTTGGCTGCAGGTGCTTCACCCTTGGCCAATGGCTGATGGAAAGGGAGATGAGGAGGAGGAGCGAGTGTGCGAGCTGGCCGGGATCGCGACTGCCGACCTCTATCCCCACTGGCCGACGCATCCGCCGCTGGAGACTCTTATCGACAGGTTGGTGCGCGTGGCTGACCGGGGACGGGAGATGCGAATTTGCCCGACCTTGCTGGCCGAGCCCTGGCGCAGCCGCTTGCTGAGTCGCGCTCACTTGCTGCCAGCTGGCATGGCCAGCCAGCTGCAACACTGGCTGGCGTAACTGCTGGTTGGAGTAACGGCGGACCGAAGTAACAGCTAACTGAAGTAACTGCTGACTTGAGTAACTCAATGGGGGAGCCAGGCTCCCCTTTTTCACATTTTGCATCCTGCATTCAGCGCTGCAAAGTTGCACCATTTACGGCATACCTTGCCACTCATCGCCGAAAATTCAGCTCCTTCGCTACTTTAAAGAAGTTTCTACTGGTCTTACCTGAGTAAATCCCTTTGCTTTTTATTTAACAAGGTATTTACATCTAGGTGTCACCAGCATCGGCGACGCTCACAACGGCAAGGAGCCAGTTATGACCCATGTCGACATCCCTTTCCTTCGTTACCTCGATGCGGAAGGGTGCCCGGTCGCCACCTTACCGACCTGGCTGGACAAGGCGATACTGCACACCTTCTACCGCAATATGGTGATGGTGCGCAGCTATGACAAAAAAGCGATTGCGCTGCAACGAACCGGCAAACTCGGTACTTTTCCCTCCCATCTCGGCGCAGAAGCCGTGGGGATTGGCATCGGTCTCGCCATGCAGCCGCAGGATGTCTACGTTCCCTACTATCGGGACATGCCCACCCTCTATGTGCGGGGCGTGCCGATGGAGAAGAACCTGCAATATTGGGGCGGTGACGAGCGGGGCAGTTATTTTCTCAAACCCGATGGGACTCCCTCTGAAGATCTCCCCATCTGCGTCCCTATCGCCACCCAGATCACCCACGCCTGCGGTATTGCCTCTGCCTTCAAACTGCGTAATCAACCGCGGGTTGCCGTGGTCACTATCGGCGACGGCGGCACCTCCAAGGGGGATTTTCTGGAGGGGCTCAACTGCGCCGGTGTTTGGCATCTGCCGATGGTCATCATCGTCAACAACAACCAGTGGGCCATCTCGGTGCCACGCAAGCTGCAATCGAGCGCCCCAACGCTGGCCCAGAAGGGGATTGGTGCCGGGGTGCGCAGCCTGCAGGTGGATGGCAATGATGTGGTGGCGGTCTACGATGCCGCTCGCAGTGCCATCGAACGGGCCCGCAGCGGCAAGGGGCCGACTTTGATCGAGGCGGTCAGTTATCGTCTAGGGGATCACACCACGGCCGACGATGCCACTCGCTACCGCGATGGGGCCGAGGTCGAGGCTGCCTGGGCCAAGGAACCGGTCAAGCGGCTGCGCCAGTTTATGCACAGCAAAGGGTGGTGGGACGAAGAGCAGGAGCAGAGCCTGCTGGTGGAGGCCGCCCGAGAGGTAGAGCAGGCGGTCGCCCGTTATGAGGCGATGGCGCCCCAGCCTCCGGAGGCGATGCTCGATTATCACTACGCCAGCCTGCCCGCCGAACTGTTGCCCCAGCGCGAGCGAGTGATTGCCAAGGGGATGAAGCAGGAGGTTGGCCATGAGTGAGATCAGTTTGCTGGAAGCGGTCAACATGGCCCTTCACTACGAGATGGAACACGACCCGGATGTGGTGGTACTAGGCGAGGATGTGGGAGTCAACGGCGGGGTATTTCGCGCCACCGTGGGCCTGCGCGACAAGTTCGGTTTCAAGCGGGTGATCGACACGCCGCTGGCTGAAGGGTTGATCGCCGGTGTGGCGGTCGGCATGGCGACCCAGGGGCTCAAGCCGGTGGCCGAGTTCCAGTTTCAGGGCTTTATCTTCCCCGGGATGGAGCAGATCATCTGTCAGGCGGCGCGGATGCGAAACCGTACCCGTGGCCGCCTCTCTTGTCCCCTTGTCTATCGCTCTCCCTATGGCGCGGGCATTCATTCGCCGGAGCACCACAGCGAGAGCGTCGAGGCGCTGTTTGCCCATATTCCGGGGCTGCGAGTGGTGATCCCCTCCAGCCCGAGACGTGCCTATGGTTTGCTGTTATCGGCCATCCGCGATCCGGATCCCGTGATGTTTTTCGAACCGGATCGCATCTATCGCTCGATGAAATCCGAGGTGGTGGATGACGGTGTCGGCCTGCCGCTGGATGTCTGTTTCACCCTGCGCCCGGGCCGCGATATCACGGTCGTGGCTTGGGGTGCCTGCATTCAGGAGGTGATGCGGGCGGCGAACCTGTTGGCCGAGCAGGATATCCAGTGCGAGGTGCTGGATCTGGCCACTATCAAGCCGCTGGATATGGCGACCATCCTCACCTCGGTGCGCAAGACTGGGCGCTTGCTGGTGGTGCACGAGGCGTGTGGCAGCTTCGGGGTCGGGGCCGAAATTGTGGCGCGGGTGACCGAGCAGGCACTTCCCAGCCTCAAGGCGCCACCCAGGCGGCTGACCGGCGTGGATGCCGCCGTTCCCTACTATCGCAACGAGGCGTATTACCTCATCACCGAGCAGGATATCGCCGATGCAGCTCGCCAGCTGATGGAGAACCAGTGGCTATGAAATTTTTCAAATTACCGGATCTGGGTGAAGGGTTGGCCGAAGCCGAGATCGTCGAGTGGAAGGTGAGTGCCGGTGATACCGTTGCGGTCGATCAGGTGCTGTTGTCGGTGGAAACGGCCAAGGCGTTGGTGGATGTGCCCTCTCCGGTGGCCGGGGTGATTGCCCGTCTCTGTGGCGCCGAGGGGGATATCCTCCATATCGGCGCGCCGCTGGTGGAGTTCGAGGGGGGTGAGGATGATGGCACCGTGGTGGGCAAGGTGAGCGCCCATCAGCAACATATCGAGGATCACTTCGTGGTAGGGGCCATTGCCCCGGGTGGTGCGCTGGTACAAGCCATGCCAGCGGTGCGGCTGCTGGCGCAGAAGTTGGGTCTGGATATCGAACGGATCAAGGGAAGTGGCAGCGGCGGCATGGTGACCGAGCTGGATGTGCAGCAGGCGTTCGAGGTTCAGCAGAGCAGCGGCAACGAGTTCCTCAAAGGGTCGCGGCGGGCCATGGCCAAGGCGATGGAGCTCTCTCATCAGACGGTGGTGCCGGTCAGCATCACCGACGAGGTGGATTTGCGTCACTGGCGCTCTGATGAGGATGTGACGGTGCGCCTTATCAAGGCCATTGGTGTGGCATGTCGCGCCGAGCCGTCGATGAACGCCTGGTTTGATGGCGAAACCCTGTCAAGGCGGTTGTTCAAAGAGGTCAATGTGGCCATTGCGGTGGATTCCAAACATGGTCTCTATGTGCCGGTGATGGAGAACGTAGCCGAGCGCGAGGGGGCAGATATCCGGCAGGGGCTGGATCGGATGATCGCCGATGTGAAGGCGCGCGCTGTGCCTCGCGAAATGTTGCAGGGGGCGACCATTACGCTCACTAACTTCGGTGCTATCGCGGGCCGCTATGCCAGCCCCATCGTCACGCCGCCGCAGGTGGCGATCATAGGAGCAGGCAAGCTGTTCGAAAAAGTGGTGTTCATCCATGGGGAGGCGCGCCCCGTCAGGGCATTGCCACTGTCGATGACATTTGACCACAGGGCATGCACGGGCGGGGAGGCGGCCCGTTTTCTCAGAGCGCTGGTCGAAGCGTTGGAAGCGGCCACCTTATAACGGTTTGCGCCCTGTCATTGGCAGGGCACAAATTTGTTTGCGTAATCTACAAAGCCACGTATAATCCAAATCAGCTTGAAAGGGCGATAGTTATGTCAATGAATACGATGTTCTGCATCTTGTCCTGTTGTTCATAAGTTAATCCCGTTTTTTGAGCTTTACCCGCTGAAAAGCATAAGTAATTATTTTGAATACAGGTTTAAAGATATGTCTAACATGATCACCGGTACCGTTAAGTTTTTCAACGAAACCAAAGGTTTTGGCTTCATCCAGCAAGAAAACGGCCCGGACGTTTTCGTTCACTTCAGCGCTATTCAAGGTGCCGGTTTCCGCACCCTGGCTGAAGGTCAGCGCGTACAGTTCTCTGTGACCCAAGGTCAGAAAGGCCCGCAGGCTGAGAACGTAACTGCTCTGTAATTCTTACAGAATTTAAGAAAGCCGTGGTACCTCTGGTGCCACGGCTTTTTGTTTATCTGGCTCCCGCTACTGACTCACATGTGCTGAATCATGCTGCTATCGCTTCTGCTTGTTGCCACCCTTACTCCGATCTCTGACGCGCCGGTACCGGTTCAATCCGCGATGGAAGTGCAGGCTATCTGCCAGCAATTTGTCCAGGTCAGGATGGGGGCTGCTCTACAGCCCTATGAGGTCCATGCACGACTGGTGCCTGAAAGGGAAGGGGAGTGGCTGGTGGATGGCAAAGTAAAAGGACCCGAAGGTCCTTTGCTGTTTGCCTGTCATCTTCGCCAGGGGCCACATTGGGAGCTACTTAATTTTTCACTCTGGGCTCCACAGCCCATCAAAGCGGTTTGAGTGCGACCAGCAGGTGCTGCAGGTGTTCAACCATGGTCATGCCAAACGGGGTGAGATAGCCGCCATCTTCTGCGCTGATCAGTCCCTGCTGATGCAGACGAACCGCAGCTTGGCACAATTCATCAGACATATCGCTGCGTAATTTAATCCCTAGGCTCATGTTGGCCGGATCAAAGCATGCCAGTATTTTCAAATCGTTTACAAAGTCGTTAGAAACCTGGTCGATCCCAATCATGGATTTACTCCTTACGCTAAAGATGTATGCAAACTAGCATCCCCGGATCCACTTTAGTGGGCGCTGGCTCAAATTATTGATCTTTGGCTGGATGCTGCGTTTCAAATGCTGTTTTTTTCGGCGTAATCAGATGGTTGGCTAACAGCTTCGTCAAGGGCCGAGCCGGACCAAACGTGATAGGATAGGGCACTTATTTATATCGGACGGTCTATTGGTGGCTGTTCGCCCTGTTCAAGGTATCGCTCATGGTCAAGATCACTCTGGTATCCCTGCTGCATTCACTTTGTGCCCGCTTTCCTGTTTACCCCGCAGCTTCGTTGACGTCCCTGCTGGATGCCCATCAGGGCGAGGTGTGGTTGCCTGCCCGCAAGGGGGCCGACATTGCGCTGTTGCGCAAGCATGCCAAGGGGACTCATGAGCTGGCGTCACTTGATGCGGGCTGGTGTGATTTTGCCGCCAGCGACAGTGGCGAGACGCCCGAGCTGGATGCGCTTGCCAACTACGACAGCGAGATGATGGATAATCTACTGATGTACTGGCACAGCGCCGCCAAGATCAACAGCCCGATCACCGATAACCTGTTCGAGCTGCGCCGCGAAGTGGTGGATGAGGCCCATGGGGCCAAACTCGCTGCCGCCTGGGAGCAGCAACAACAGCTGCGTTTTGAACAGCTGATGGCGATGGCGGCCAAGGGCCGGGATCTGCTCTGCTTTGTCGAAGTGGAGTCTGCCTATTGGCTGCGGCAAAAGCTCAGCGAGCAGCCTGATGTGGAGCTGATCACACCTGCGTTGTAAACAGGGCAATATGACGGCTGGCGGTCTCGCTATCGAGGAGGCTGCTCTATCCTTATGGGCGTCATTGTCTGCCCCATCCGGTGCCAAGGGGCTACAAGCTGGACAAGCTGCCGACAAGATGTGAACATGGCGCCCTTTATCGAGAGAGAGACTTGGCCAATGAGCTATGAACTGAGCGACACCGAGCGCAATGCCGCGCTGCAACTGAACGCTGATTACCGTTACGAACACTTCATCAGCAAGCTGGTCGAGCATGAAGAGCTGTTTGTGCTGACTGACGAGCATGGCGTCATGATGCTGACCACCGACGATGAAGATTGCATCCCGGTATGGCCGCACCCGGAGTACGCCAAGGCGTGGGCCGAAGGCGAGTGGGCCGATTGCAAGCCACAGTCCATCACCCTGAAGGTATGGCTGGAGCGCTGGGTTGACGGTATGGAGCAGGACGAGCTGTGTGTTGCCGTGTTCCCGACCCCGGATCAGGAAGGCATCGTACTGGAGCCGGCCGACGTGGCTGACGCCATTGCCGAGAAGCAGGCCAAGCGCAGCTAATTGCCTCGTTTGCTTGCAAGCAACCCGGTTGCAAAACAAGACCCCGCCATTGTGCGGGGTCTGTCGTTTTTGGGGCAACCATCCTGTGCTCGCTGGAGCAGAGGAGGGCGGCCAAAATTACGGTTGCCGATAAGTGGTGTCAGTCAGGAGCACGACCGGGAACGTTTTGTCGGCCTTGATGGCCGCTTTGGTCTGTGTCTTTGCCTCTTCATCAATCCACAGCAGTCCACCGTAGCTGTAACCGCTGTTGTCGCCACCGAGGGGCCAGTAGAGCTGCTCGCTCTTGGGGGTTGCGGGCACCTTGGGCAGTTTTATCCAGCGCCATGCCCCTTCCCGGGTGTAGGGCACCTGATAGGCAGGGACGAAGCTGGCCAGCTCGTAGAGCCGCTGCTGGATCTGCCGTGACAGGGCCGCCTTTTTGGCAAAGTCGAACTCCTTGTCGTACTGCTCCACCAGCGCCGTGATGGCGTCATCATCGATGTTCATGATGTTGTTGGTCTGGGGTTTGTTGGCGTTGACCTTGTGGAAGAACTCCCAATAGGCGGGGTAGCGGCCGCCGCTCCAGGCCATCCAGGCGCTCTGATGCTTTTTCTCCAGCATGGATTTGAACCCGGCCGAGGCATCCATCAGGTTGAGCTCCAGATTAAGCCCCGCCTTCTTGGCCTCTTCCCGCAGCAGCGTGAGCCGCTGGGCGTGTTCTGCGGTGGTGTAGGTGATGGCGAGGGTCAGTGACTGCCCCTTGTCGTTTTGCAAAATCCCCTGCGGCCCCACCTTGTTGAAACCGGCCTTGGCAAAGTATTCCCGTGCCAGTTTGGGATCGAACGGACGGGCCTTGATGTCGCTGTTGGTAAACTCCCCCTGACCGGCGCCATAGCTGTTGAGGCGCTGGTAATCCCCCCGCAGCAGGGTGGTGAGCATCTTGTCGAGGTTGAGGGCGTGCTGGATCCCGAGCCGCACATCGAGATTGCTCAGCAGCGGATCGGCGGTGTTGAGATAGAGCCCCATCGGCGATTGCGGGGTCTGGTTGTAGAACCAGATACGCGAGATATAACCCTTTTCGAACTCCGACGTTTTGGTCTTGTCGTGCCACCAGTTGGGCATCACCAGCGGGAAGGTGTCGAGATCGCCGCGCAGGAAGTGCTGCCAGGCGATGTTCAGATCCCTGAGCACCTTGATCTCGATCCGCGCGGGATTGAAGCGATGCTGGAAGTAACGCTCGTCATCCCCCCACCAGTTTTCAATCCGCTTGAAGGTGACCGACTTGCCCTTTTTCACCTGATCGAGCTGATAGGGGCCGGTGACCGGCAACACCTTCCAGTTGTACTCCTTGACCCAGTTGGCGGTGAGCGTGATGGCGTGGCTCGGCTCCGGGCTGATGGGCAGTGATTCGAGCAGATCCTGCCGGCTCTTTTCGGTGCCGCTGGTGATGGCCAGGGTGTGATCATCAAACTTGGTGATGTCGGCTATCTGGGTGCTGTAGTAGTTGTTGTACCAGGGGTCGTTGATCTCCTTGCTGCGCATCATCTTGAGGGTAAAGAGCCAGTCATCGGCGGTGACCGGTTGGCCATCTGACCAGCGCGCCTTGGGATTGATGCGAAAATAGAGGGTCTTGTGGTCGGCGCCGAAGGCCCACTCGTTTGCCAGCATCGGCATGGGATTGCCGGTGACGGGATGAGTACTCAGCAGTGGCAGGTTGGTTTCCCGCACGTAACCGGCAAACCCGCCGTTGGAGTCGGGGCCATATTTGCGCAGGGTCAGGGGGAAGCTGGTCATAAAGGTGCGAAAGGTGCCGCCGCGCTTGGCAGCCGGATCGGCATAGAGAGGGTCCGTGTTGTTGCTCTCCCACTTCAAGCCAGCGGGCAGCGTGGCACTCCAGCCAAACGGGCTCCAGCACAGGGTCAGGGTGATGGCGGTGGCGCGAATGATAGGAGGGAGGCTGCGCCCCCCGGCAGTGATGGTCGATGGCATGTCCTTGCTCTCCTGAAAGTCTGCTTCCTGCAGATCACGCTCTGATGACGTCAGTCCCGATGGGACTGGCTCATCATGAAAATTTTATCCTGTCAGGTCAATGAAATAGCGCAAATTGGCAGGCGCTCATCATGTCGCGCTCTGTGGTTTCAACCCGCGCAGTCGGCCACCGAGCAGATGCACCACAAAGCCGAGCAGCACCAGACCTGAGCCCAGCCACTGCATGGCGGTCGGATGTTCATCGAGCAGCAGGGCGGCCGCCACCATGCCGACACAGGGGATCAGCAGGGAGAGCGGCGCCACCTGCGCGACCGGATAGCGCATCAGCAGTCGCCCCCACAGGCCGTAACCCAGCCAGGTCGCGACATACGAGAGGTAGAGCACGCACAATAATCCCTGCCAGCTGAAGTTGAGCAGGCTGCTGACCATCAGCGCCGGCCCCTCGAACAGCCAGGAGAGGGCGAAAAACGGCAGAATAGGCACCAGACCACCCCAGGCGATCAGGCTGGGCAGCGTGGTTTGGTAGCGCAGACCAATCTGGCGGTTGATGACGTTGCCAAGGCCCCAGCAGGCGGCGGCGCACAGCGTCAGCACGAAGCCGATCAGGGTCAGGTTGCCCTCACCGTGGGTGGCGATGAGATAGAGGCCGAGCCCCGCCAAAGGCAGCGCCACCCAGTGGTGGGGTTGCCAGCGCTCCCCCAGCCAGATCATCGCAAACAGCAGGGTGAACACCACCTGAGATTGCAGCACCAAGGAGGCCATGCCCGCCGGCATGCCGAACTTCATGGCACTGAACAGAAAGGCGAATTGACCGAGGCTGATGGCGCCGCCGTAGGCCAGCAGCCAGCGCCAGGGCATGGCGGGCCTGGGCACCAGCAAGATGGCGGGAAAGACCACGCCGATAAAGCGCAGTGCCCCCAGCAGTAGCGGTGGTATCCCCTCCAGTCCCCACTTGATGGCGATGAAGTTGAGCCCCCAGCAGAGGATGACCAGAGCGGCCAGACACTTGTCCTTGGTTTGCATGGTTGAAATCCCTGTCATCAGCAGTGCGGCGCGCGGGTTTACACTGCCCGGCGCGGTCGGCAAGGGTGGGAGCATACCCTTGAGCCGGTGGTGAGTGTCAAGGACAAAGGCCCGTTTGGATATTTCTGGTTGAGAGGCCCGTAGCTGCTTTTTGTTGCAAGGTCAGGGCAGATCAGGCCGTGACGCAGTGCAGCGCAATACCACGGTCGGTGATAGCCGCACGCATGGGGGCGGGCAGGGCATCGTCGGTGACCAGCACGCTGATCTGGCCCGGTGCGCCAAGCTGGCTCGGGTGAATGGCGCCAAATTTGCTGCTGTCGGTGATCACCACATTGGTCATCCCTTTGGCCAGCACGCTGTTGACCACATCGGCCCGCATCATGTCGCGACCGGTAAAGCCCACCTCGGGGTGAAAACCGTCGACCCCGATAAAGGCCTTGGAGAAGTGCACCTGCTCGATACAGAGGCGCGTCAGCGGCCCCACCACGCTTTCGCTCTGATGCTGGAACAGCCCGCCGAGCAGCACTACCTGAGCCGGGGTGTCTTTGAGCAGATGGGCGATATAGCTGCTGATGGTGATGATGGTGACCCGTTTGTGCAGGGCCAGATGGCGCGCCAGCATGGCGTTGGCGCTGCCCCCTTCGATAAAGACCGTCTCGCCATCTTCCACCAGCTGGGCGGCCCGCTCGGCGAGGCGCTCCTTGAGCAGGTAGTTGATGTTCATCCGGGCATCCGGGTCATCGGTCTCCAGCGCCATGGCCGAGCCGTGTACCCGTCTGAGCAGCCCCTGTTTCTCCAGCGCGGTGAGGTCGTTGCGCACCGTCACCTCCGACACGCCGGTGTGTTGGGCGAGCTCACTCACGCTCATCTTGCGAGCCTGATGGACCAGAGTGAGGATCAGTTGGTGGCGTGGATTCATGGTGCGCTCGCATGCAAGGTGGTGGATAGCGGCAAGCCACCCGAGGGTGGCTTGCCAATCATATGACGTCACAGGCGCCATGGGCGCGCCCCGTCAGAGACTGTGCTCGGTGCGGGCGATGATATCATCTTGCGCATCCGGGGATAAGGCGGTGAAGAAGGCCGAATAGCCCGCCACCCGTACCACCAGATCCCGGTACTGATCCGGATTGGCCTTGGCCGCCAGCAAGGTCTCCCGCGAGACGATGTTGTACTGCACGTGCCACCCCTTGTGCACCTCGAAGAAGGTGCGCAGCAGGCTCATCAGCTTGGTCTTGTCCCGCTCGTTCTCAAGGCTCGCCGGGCTCAGCTTCTGGTTGAGCAGTACCCCGCCGAGGATCGCCGCCGTGGGCAGCTTGCCGATGGAGTTGAACACCGCCGTCGGGCCGAGACGATCCGACCCCGAAGAGGGGCTGGCTCCTTCCGCCAGCGGGGTGCGGGCGTGACGGCCATCCGGGGTGGCCATAGTGGCCGCACCAAACGGCACGTTGGCGGAGATGGAGGAGGTGCCGGCATAGTAGGTGCCGCCAATGGGGCCACGGCCGAAGCGGGTGTTGTGCAGCCCCTTGAGCTCGTCGATGTAGCTCTGGTAAGCCTGCACCAGCAGCAGATCGACCTCGTCCAGATCGTTGCCATATTTGGGGGCGGCGTTGGTGAGGCGCTGACGCAACTGCTCCCCTGCCAGCCCGGCAAAGTCTTGCTCCAGCGCGGCAGCCAGCTCGTGCTGATCCACCACCCCCTGCTCGAACACCAGTTTCTTCAGGGCCGCCAGACTGTTGCCGAGGTTGGCGATCCCCACCTGCAGACCAGAGACCCAGTCATAGACGGCCCCCCCCTCCTTGATGGTCTTGCCGCGCTCGATGCAGTCATCCACCAGGGTGCTGCAGAGGATGTCGTGCGCTTGCGCCTCCAGCACGCTGTCGACCACGCAGTCGATCTCGATGGATTTGCGGGTGAAGTAGCGCACCTGCTCATCCCAGCGGGCCATTACCTCGTCAAAATTGCCAAAGGTTCCTTCCCGCAGTGACTGGGGCTGGGGCAGGAATACCTTGCCGGTGGTGGCATCGCGACCGCCATCGAGGGAGGCCAGCAGGATGCGGGCGAAGTTGATAAAGCTCATGCCGGTGCAGCGGTAGCCCCACTTGCCGGGCACCGCGGTCTCGATGCAGCCGATGGCGGCGTAGTGGTGGGCATCTTCCACGCTCACCCCGAGCTTGATGAACTCGGGGATCACCACCTCGTCGTTGTTGAAGGCGGGCATGCCAAAGCCGCAGCGGATCACCTGAATGCAGGCGTCGAGGAAATCCTCGCTCATCCCGGCGTGGTAGCGCACCGACAGGTTCGGCTGGGTGGATCTCAGCTGGCCGCAGGACTCCAGAATCGCGTAGGAGAGGCCGTTGACCGCGTCATGGGCCGCGCCATCCCGCCAGTTCTGGCCACCGATGGTGACGTTTTGATAGAGCGGGCTGCCGGCGGAGGCCTTGGAGTGGGTGCCGGAGCGGATCTTGTTCACCTCCAGCAATTTCAGCCAGCACCCTTGCAGCAGTTCGATGGCGCGGGAGCGTGACAGGGATTCTGACAGTTCCACCTCGCGGCGATACCAGGGGTAGAGATATTGGTCCATCCGGCCAAACGACACCGAGTGGCCGTTGGATTCGATCTGCAAAATGAGCTGGATAAAGTAGCAGAGCTGCAGCGCCTGCCAGAAGGTCTCGGGGGGCTGGTGGGCGATGTGGGCGCAGTTGAGCGAAATGGTCTCAAGTTCGCTTCGGCGTTCGGGGCACGACTCCTGCGCGGCCATGTCACGGGCCATATTGCTGGCGAGAGTGGCGTAGCGCCCGATATGATCGCTGACCGCCTCCAGGGTGATGGCGACGGCGTGCAGGAACTGCTCGCGCTGCAGATCGGCCCAATCCGCCAGATCCAGCCGACTGCGCCGCTCGGCCACCTTGGCCTTGAAGCCATCGAGACCCAGCGTGAGCAGCTCCTCATAGTTGACCGCGAGGTGAGCATCCCCCGAGGTCATGTTGCCCTCGGCCTTGATGATGCCGCTCTCCAGCAGCGCTTTCTGTTCGTCGGTAAAGAGGCCGAAGCAGCGATCCTGCACCGTCTGGCCGCGCCAGAAGGGGGTGAGGGCGTGGATGATCGCCTTGTCGGTTTCGCTGACTGCAAAACCGGCACCGGGTCTGTCCGCCAGCTCGTCGATCTCCTTCTCAATCCAGCTCACCGTGTATTCGGGAAACAGCGGCGCCGCCCGCACCTGACTGGCCTGATTGCCGACGATCAGCTCGTCGTGCTTGATCCAGATGGTGCGCTGCTTGAGGTGATGAGCCAGTGCCAGCGCGCGGCGCACCGGCAGCGGCCGGGCGAGGTGAGCCTGATAGGCCTCGGTGTAGTGGCGGGCCCGCTCGGTGCAGACCGGTGGCTGAACGATGTGGATCAGGCTCTCTTTGTGGGCGCGGATCCGCGGGCTGAGGGTATTGAGGTCGAGCTGGGTCATGATCTTATCCTCTGGTCACAGGGGTCAGCCCCTGACGTTGGGCGTATGCGTGGGCAAAGCGGAGTAAATCGGGATCGTCGAGCGGCGTGTCCGGTGCCTGATAGGGCAGATCCAGCAGGGCATATTTGCCCATCCCCAGCGTGTGGTAGGGGAGGAAGTGGATCTCCTGCACCGTGCCGAGGCTGGCGGCGGTGTCGGTGATGGCTTCGATCGATGCGCGGTCGGCATTGAAGCCGGGAATGAGCGGCACCCGGATCTGCATCGGCACGCCGTGTTCGGCGAGGCGTTTGAGGTTCGCGATGGGCAGCTCCACCTTGCCGCGGGTCCAGTGGAAGAAACGTTCTTTATCCACGTGTTTGAGATCCGCCAGCACCAGATCCAGTGAGGGGAGGCTTGGCTCAATCTGGTGCCAGGGCACATGCAGGCAGCTCTCGACCGCTGTGTGCAGCCCTTCTGCCTTGCAGCGGGCCAGCAGGGCAGCGGCAAAGCTGGGCTGCATAAAAGGCTCGCCACCGGAGAGGGTGACGCCACCGCCGCTGCGCTCGAAGAAGGGGCGATCCCGCAGTATGGTGTCTATCAGGGTGTCCAGGGTGTCATCCCGACCGCACACCTGCAGCGCTTCGCTGGGGCAGAGGCCGCGCAGCCGTTCCATATCGTCGGCCTTGAGGGCAGAACGGCTGAGCTGGATCCCCTCGCTGTCACGCAAGATTGCCGGACAAGCCTGGCTGCAGAGCTGGCATCCCTCGATGCACTGGCGCCGGTCGAGTAGTATGTCCGGCTTGGGAGAGCGGCTCTCCGGGTTTTGACACCACAGGCAAGCCAGCGAGCACCCCTTGAGAAACACCAGGGTGCGAATGCCGGGGCCATCGTGAGTTGAATATCGTTGCAGGTCGAAAATCATACCGCCTCCTTTTGTTTTTTCATTCTATTTGCTTTCATTCGAAAGTTGATTTGATTTCGATCAAGCAATTTGCAGATGTTTTATCGCTAGAATGGCGACATATTGAACATCCCGTTAAGGAGTTAGAGATGGAGCTGTATCTCGATACCGCCGATGTGGCGGCAGTGCGTCGCTGGTCACGGATCCTGCCGTTGGCCGGTGTCACCACCAATCCTTCCATTACTGCCGCCGGGGGCATGCCGCTCTCCGAGCTGCTGCCCGCCCTGCGCGACGTACTGGGGCCCAAGGCGCGCCTGTTTGCTCAGGTGATGGCTAAAACCGACACCGAGATGGTGCGCGAGGCGTTCGCCCTGCGTGAGCTGGACCCGGATCTGGTGATCAAGATCCCGGTATGCGCGGAGGGGCTGGCTGCCATCAAGAGCCTGACCGCTAACGGGGTGCCGACCTTGGGCACGGCGGTCTATACCCCGCTGCAAGGCTGGTTGGCGGCGGTGGCGGGAGCGGAATATGTCGCTCCCTACGTTAACCGGCTGGATGCTCAGGGGGGCGATGGCATCGCCACCGTGCAGGAGCTGCAACAGCTGCTTGAGCTGCACGCCCCGAACAGCAAGGTGCTGGCGGCGTCATTCCGCACTCCCCGTCAGGCGCTCGACTGCCTGCTGGCCGGTTGCCAGTCCATCACCTTGCCGCTCGATGTGGCGGAGCAGCTGCTAAACGTGCCTGCGGTGGATGCGGCGCTGGTGAAGTTTGATCAGGATTGGCAGTGCGCCTTCGGTCGCTGATTGCAGTGACAAGCGGATTGCTGTGATAAAGGGGGGAGGGTGAAGCGCAGGTTGTGGGGATTGACCGACTAGACTTGAAAGAGGGGGCCACGTTCGCTGGCCGCCCTGCAGTTTACCGGAGGTATCCCATGAGCGACCATTTGCTACTCCCCCATGGTGAAGATTTGCGTCGTGCGGTGCTTTGGCTCAGCGAGCATCACTTGCACGATATCTCTGCCATTGAAGAGGCCAGCCTGCGTTTTGATCTCTCGCCACTGGATGAGGAGTTTCTGATCCAGCACTGGCTCGACAGCCAGCGCCAATCATGAATATCTGAGGTGAGGGATTAGAAGAAGTTGGCGAGTTTGATGCCAAACTCTTTGGGATCGACCGTATTTTCAATGCTCTCCTGCACACCCGATTTGGCCAGATCCAGCCACTGCACCTCGAGGTAGTGACGCTGGGTGGCGTGATAGATCACCTTGACCACCGGCTTGAGCGGTTGCTGCTCGTTGCGCTGCATCACGATGGCCAAGCGCTGGTTCGAGAGTTGCACCAGCGTTCCCACCGGATAGACCCCCATGCACTTGATGAACTTGGTCACCAGTTCGGCATCGAAGTGCTGATTGATCCCCTTGAGCAGGATGCGAAACGCCTGGGTCGGCTGCATGCCCGCTTTGTAGACCCGATCCGCGGTGATGGCATCATAGACATCGACGATGCCGCTCATCCGGGTATAGAGCGAGAGCTGATCGCCTTTGAGCCGTTGCGGGTAGCCGGTGCCATCGAGTCGCTCGTGGTGGTTGGCGGCCACTTCCAGCATGGTGGGGGTGATGCCCGGGGTATTGCTGAGGATCTCGTAACTGTGCACCACATGCTGGCGCATGATGGCGAACTCCTCGTCGGTCAGCTTGCCCGGTTTGTTGAGCACCTCGTCCGGAGTCATGATCTTGCCTACGTCGTGCAGCAGGCCACCCAGGGTCAGCTCCTTTAACACGCTGCGTTCCAGTCCCAGATAGCGACCGAAGTTGGCGAGCAGAATGGCCACGTTCATGGAGTGCTCCATCAGGTAGGCATCCTTGGCGCGAATACGGGCCAGACAGAGCATCGCATCGCCGTGGCTGAACATGGTGTCTACCATCTCTTCGGCGACTTCGGCCAGCGGGGTGATGTCGATGGGTTCACCCGCCTTGAGCTGGCGAATGAACTTGCCTTGCAGCTCGCGGGCCTCTTGGTAAAGGCGGCGGATCTTCAGCTCCCGCCCTTCACCGTTGGCACTGGCCCGGCGTCCCGCCTGGGCGCTGTTGGCATTGAGGTCGGGGGAGATAACGGCGTCACTCTCGGCGCTGCCCAGCTTGCTGCGGGCCAGATCGATGCGCACCGTGAGCACCCCCTGGCGTACCAGATTGGCAATTTGTGCCACGCTGGTCACCATGCCCATCTGGGCGATCTCCATCCCACCTGTCTGGCTGGCGATAGCAATCACATACATGCCGGGTTTCAGCTGGTTGACGGGAATGACGGGATAGGATGCTTGAGACTTCATGAGGGCTTCCTGACTTTTATTATTATGAGTATCGTTCGGATGGGTCACACCGGAGAAGTGTAACATTGGATGACCACTTCGTCATAATTGGCAACCCCTTAACAGTGGCGTTGTCGCCCTCGCCCGATATAATGACGCCCCTTTACTTGTTGGACTCCGAGGTTGTGAATGCGGCTTGATAAATTTCTGTGCGATTGTTCCGATTTGACCCGCTCGCTGGCAGGCAAACTGATCCGTCAGGGTGAGGTCATGGTGGATGGCATTGTGGTCAAGCAGCCCGCCTTTCATATCAATGAGCAGAGCCAGATCGAGTTTGACGGCGTGGTGCTGACGCTGGAGCAGCGCAACCGCTATTTCATGCTGCACAAGCCGGAAGGGTATGTCTGCTCCAACGAGGATCCGGATCACCCGACCGTCTTCTTCCTGATGGATGAGCCGGCGATGGGCAAGCTGCACGTGGTGGGTCGCCTCGACCTCGATACCACGGGTCTGGTGCTGGTGACCGACGACGGCCAATGGTCCCACCGCATCACCTCACCGCGCCACGAATGTGCCAAGACCTATCACGTCTGGCTGGCCGATCCGGTGAGCCCGGATGCGATTGAGTTGTTCGCCGAAGGGGTCTACCTGCGTAACGAGACCGATAAAACCCGTCCTGCCCAGCTGGAGATCCTCGGTGAGTGCGAGGCCCGCCTGACCATCCATGAAGGCAAGTACCACCAGGTCAAGCGGATGTTTGCCTCCATCGGCAACAAGGTCGTTGGCTTGCATCGCGAGCGGGTGGGCGGCCTGACGCTGGATGAAGAGCTGGCCCCCGGTGAATACCGCGAGCTGACCGCTGAGGAAATCGCTCTGTTCTGATCAGGGATGGTGCCGGGTGTCAGTGAGTGCTGAAACCCAGCACCAGCGCCGTGCCCAAGGTGGCAATCAGTGCCCCAGCCCAGGCGGCAACGGATGGCCGCTCCCCCGAGTGCCACCACAACAGCGGCAGCAGCAATACCGGCGTGGTGGAGGAGAGAATCGCTACCATGCCCACCTCACCCTGCCGCAGTGCCATCAGGATCAGCGTCATGCCCAGCCCCATCGCCAGAAAACCGTTGGTGGCAATCATGGCGAGGATCTGGCGATTGACCGGTTTGAGCGGCATCGCCAGTGGCAAGCGTCCCAGCCGCAGGACGCAGTGGGCCAGCAGGGCACTGCCCATCCGGATACCCGATGCACTCACCGCATCCACCTCACCACTCATCATCACCGGCTTGGCGATGATGGCACCCACGCTCTGACACAGTGCCGCCGTCAGGCCAAGGCCAATCCCCAGCGCCAGATTGCCACGGATCTGCTCCCACTCGTTGCTGCTACTGCGTCTGCCAAACAGGATCGCCAGCATCACGCCGGCAAAGACCAGCATGGCCCCCAGCAGTCGCCAGCCCGTCAGCTGTTCATTAAAGAGCCAGAGCCCAAGCAGGGCGGAAAACAGCGCATGGCAGGAGAAGAGCAGGGCACTGCGTCTTGGCCCCAGCCGGTTCATGCAGGCAAACAGCGCCGTGTCGCCGATGAAGATGCCGACCAGCCCCGAGATGGCGAGCAGGGGCAGGGCGCTTGCGGTGAGGGTTTGCCAGCCGCCAGTGAGCAGACTCATGGTGCCGAGCATCAGGCTGACCAGAAACATGCGCCAGCGACTGTAGGCAAATGCGCCGAGATGACGGGCCGGTTTGACCGAAATTAGCGCTGCAACTGCCCATAAACTGGCCGATGCGAGGGCCAGCCACTCATAACCCATAAAAACTCCTGAAAAAATTAACCCGAAAGACTCCATCTCCCGGGCAAGCCCGATACAATACGGGGCGTTTTCGGGGATAACAAGAGCGGCATCAGGCATTCATCAGGCGCGCCGTCGGCCTTCCCCTCCTGCAGTGGTTTTATTCGAGGTTTTGTCATGAGGTATGGTTTCTTCCCCAAGCTGGCGCAACGCTGGCTCTCCCCGCTATTGCTTGCCGTGCTGACAGGGCCCCTGGCCCATGCCACCACCGTTGAGCAGCAGCCTCTGCTGGCCGATCGGCAAACCCTGGTCAAGGGCAACGGTGCCGAGCCGGAGTCGCTGGATCCGGCGCTAGTGCGATCCGGTTTTCCGGGGGAGGCGGTACTGGTCGATCTGTTTGAAGGGCTGGTCAGCGATGACGGGCAGGGGCATATCGTACCTGCTCAGGCACTGCGCTGGGAGGTGAGTGACGATGGGCTGGAGTGGCGATTTTTCCTGCGCCCCCAACTGAAGTGGTCCAATGGCGAGCCGCTGGTGGCCGCTGATTTCGTCTATGCCTGGCGCCGTCTGCTCGATCCGGCCATCAATTCCCCTTCTGCCGGGTTGCTGCTGGCGACGGGGATCAACAATGCGCAATCCATCTATGCCGGTGCGCTGGAGCTCGACAATCTGGGCATTGAGGCGCAAAGCGACCAGATCCTAAAAATCACTCTGGAGCGGCCCGCCCCCTATTTTTTGCAGCTCATCAGTCAGCGCCCCTTTGTGCCAGTCAATCAGAAGGCGATAGCCCAGTTTGGCAAGCAGTGGACCGAGCCCGGCAAGCTGGTCAGCAATGGTGCTTATCGGTTGGCAAGCTGGACGCCGAACGAGCGGATCGAAGCCGAGCGCAATATCCACTACTGGGACGACCTGCACACCCGTATCGGGCGGGTCACCTACCTGCCGATCACCTCGCAACATGCGGAGCGGCTGCGTTATGAGGCCGGTGAAATCCAGCTCACCAACAAGGTCTCCCTCGGCTATTACCAGAAGATGAAGCGTGAATCCCCGCAGCGGCTGTGGGGCTTGCCGCTGTTTGGCACCTATCTCTACGCCTTCAATTTGAAGCGCCCGGAACTTCAGGATGTGCGGGTGCGTCAGGCGCTCTCCATGGCGGTTGATCGACAGCAGCTTATTGGGGCAGTGAGCGGGCAGGATGAGCAGGCGGCATGGTCGCTGTTGCCGGAGATGCCGGGTTATCCCCGGGTGGTATTGCCTGTGGCGCTCGAAGATATGCCGACTCGGCAGGCCAAAGCGGCAGCCCTGCTATCTGCGGCCGGGTATAACAGTGCGAATCCACTCAAGCTGAGCATTAC
Source organism: Aeromonas sp. QDB23 (assembly GCF_027707745.1). Taxonomy (NCBI): domain Bacteria; kingdom Pseudomonadati; phylum Pseudomonadota; class Gammaproteobacteria; order Aeromonadales; family Aeromonadaceae; genus Aeromonas; species Aeromonas sp. QDB23. Next base: position 73,012 of record NZ_JAPCJA010000010.1, on the reverse strand, counting down.
CTACAACACTGCCGACACCCACAAGCAGATGGCGATGGCCATTGCCGCCATGTGGCAGAAGCTGGGGGTGCAGGTCACCCTCAACAGTCTGGAGTGGGGCGCCTATCAGGTGGCCAAGGATAGCGGTGATTTTCAGGTGGCAAGAAGCTTCCTGTTTGGCGATTACGTCGAGCCGTCAGCCATGCTGGGCAGCTTCCGTTGTCAGGATCTGCGCAACGAGAGCGGCTACTGCAATCCCGATTTTGATTTGCTGCTGGAGCAGGCGGCCAACACGCTGGACAGTGCGAGCCGGGGTGAACTGTACCGCCATGCCGAACAGTTGCTGCTCGAAGAGGCGCCGATCATCCCCGTATATCATTACAATCAGATGAGACTGGTCGATCCCGCGCTGCGAGGGCTGCCCAGCCAGAATTTGAAAGGGACGATTGCCACCAAGGATCTCTATTTCAGCCCGCAGTGAGGAGCATTTCATGAAACTTGCCATCATTTCCGACATCCACGGCAGCATCATTGCGCTGGAGCGGGTGCTGACCCAACTTGAGCCCTGGCAGCCGGATCACTATCTGCTGCTCGGCGATCTGCTCAACCATGGCCCGCGCAATCCTCTACCGGAGGGGTATAACCCGGCTGCGGTGGCCGATCGGCTCAACGAGCTGGCACCGCAGATCATCGCGGTGCGAGGCAATTGTGATTCCGAAGTGGATCAGATGCTGTTGCGCTTTCCCATTACCGCCCCCTACAACCAGCTGCTGGTCGATGAGCGGCGCTGGTTTGTCAGCCACGGTCATCTTTACCGTCCGGACGAGGTACAGCTTCCGGCGGGCAGTCTGTTCCTGAGTGGCCACACTCATGTGCCGGTGCTGGAGTGGCAGGGGGATCGGGTATTGATGAACCCGGGATCGATCTGTTTCCCGCGCGGCGAGCTGCCTGCCAGTTACGGGTGCTATGAAGACGGGGTGCTACGCGTAAATGCGTGTGAGGATGGGCGAGAGTTGCTGCGACTGGTGTTTTAAAACGGACAGCAAAAATGCAAGGCCTGATAAGAGATGTCAGGCCTTGATACCGTAGGAGCGGGTGCCAGAGCGAGTGTTGCCCTTGGCGTCATAGGTCAGGCTGTTGCGATCTCGCAACTGACTCAGAAAGGTTGCCAGACGACGGTTGGAAACCATGCTCAATTCAAGCAATCGACCGTTGATATCATTTTGTGCCTGGCAGGCATCCAGTTTTGCACGAAGCTGCGCTATCTCGTCGGGATAGGCTGCCAGCTGCAGTGCCAGTTCCGGCATCTCTGCCAGCGTCTTGTCCAGGGTTTCTATCGCAGCAAGCAACTGCTGTTTGCGCTCGGTCAGTGCAGGCAGGGCCAGTGCCTGATGCTGCTCGAGCAAGCTGAACTCCTCTTCCAGAATGCCTTGCATCTGGCTGAGGTAATCATCTTGGGTGTGCAGTAACGAAGGTAAGTCCATCATCCCAGAACTTTGTCCAGATTGGCCTCGAAACTGAACATCTTCTTGGCAACAGCGTTGCTGTTGACCTGATATTCGCCACTCGCGACGGCTTTTTTCAGCCGTTCGACCTTGCTCTCATTGCCGGTCGAGGCGGTATTGAGGTTTTGTTGCATTTTTTGCAATTGTTGCGCCTCACTGGTCAAGGAGACGGAGTCCAGCTTGACAGTAGCCGCTTTGTTTTCGGGCGATGAGGTGACTGACTTGCTGCCTGTTCCCTGGCTATTAGCGGTATTTTGCAACCGATTGTTCGCCAAGTTGTTGATATTGTTGATGGCCATTTTAGTTACCTTCGTCTGCTTTAAGGTTTGCTTACCTGTTTATCGGTGCTGCAGGTCAAAACTTTAGAAAAAAGTTGTCAAGGATCCGAATTTAAAACGTGACCGATACGGCACCCACAGCACTGACTTTACCCTCAACGGTTTTGCCGGAGCGAATATTGACGAGTTTGATGATCTCTCCGAAGCTGCCATCTTGCAAGGCTCGGGCCATGGTTTTGATCTGGAAGTTGCTGTTTTCTGCCGTCAAAGTGACCTGATCCCCTTTACACACTACACAAACCTGGCTCAAACGGATGGGCTGCCCCGGTTTTAGCTCCCGCTTGCTGCGCACCCCGATAAGAGGAGCCGTGTCAGTCAGGTAGTCGCCGCGGATCAGGGTTTGATCCTGATAGGCCAGGACCAGCTGGCTTTCACTCAGCAGATCCCCCTTGGCAATGGGGTTGGCCACCGTGACATAGGGTTTTTGAATGCTGACCCGCACCGGGAGATAGACGTCCCAGGGTTTGTCTTCCTCACATTTAAGGTAAACTGTTGTATTGCGGCGAATTTCCATTTTTGCTGGTAAGCTGATAGTGAGCAGATCTTCGCAGCGGGTCAGTGGGAGCCGTTCATCCAGCGTGGCAGGGGTAACCTCGGCTCTGGCATCCAACGGAACATCCAGCTGGCTGTAAACGAACTCTTGTGCCCTTTCTTGCAGATAAGTAGTGACGTCCGAGGCGTAGCTGGAAGATATGCTGCTAAAAAAGAGGCTGATGAGTAAAAGTCGGTTAATCATTTTCGCTCGTTGGTCGATAAGTTGTTCACGCATATCACCATATTTAACTATGATTGCTTCAGAATCTGTTCGTTGTCACATCGATAGTCTGACGCAATCCATCACGCATGCATGATTAATGCCAAGCGTTTTTAGGGAGTGTTTATGGCCAGTATTCTGGACTCGGTCAACCAGCGTACCCAGCTCGTGGGACAAAACCGGCTGGAGTTGTTGTTGTTTCGTCTCAACGGACGTCAAAGATTTGGCATCAACGTATTCAAAGTGCGTGAAGTGTTGCAGTGCCCCCCCTTGACCGTGATGCCCAAACTGAACTCCTGCATTCGCGGGGTCGCCCACATTCGTGGCCAGACGATTTCGGTCATCGATCTCAGCATGGCGGTTGGCAAGCGTCCGATTGAAGATTTGAGCAAGTGCTTCATTATTATCTCCGAGTACAACCGCTCCATTCAGGGTTTTCTGGTGCATTCGGTCGAGCGCATCATCAATATGAACTGGGAGTCGATCCTGCCGCCGCCCAAAGGGGCGGGGCGCATCAACTATATGACGGCGGTCACCGAGGTGGACGGCGAGTTGGTAGAGATCCTCGATGTTGAACGTATTCTCAACGAGATCTCCCCGGTCTCTACCGAAGTGAGCAAAGAGCTGGTGGAGTCTAGTGTCGACCACCCGACCCTAGGACGTCCTGTGCTGGTTGCCGATGACTCATCTGTTGCGCGCAAACAGGTGCAGCGTGCGCTCGAAGCCATCGGGGTCGAGTGCGTGCTGGCAAAAGATGGTCGTGAAGCACTGAATATGCTGCTGGAAATGGCCAAAAATGGCCCCATCAAGGATCAGATTGCGCTGGTGATTTCGGATATCGAAATGCCGGAAATGGATGGTTACACCTTCACTGCAGAAATCCGGAATAATCCCAATCTCAAGGATTTGCATGTTATTCTGCATACCTCCCTCAGTGGGGTATTCAACCAGGCCATGGTGCAGAAAGTGGGGGCCAACAATTTCATCGCCAAGTTCCAACCGGATGAATTGGCCAAGGCCGTACAAAACGCACTCTAATAAAGAAGAACAGCTGCATGAAGACACTTTCGGACGACTTATACAAACAGTTCAGCAACTTTCTGGCGGTTCAGAGCGGGATCGTGCTGGGTGATAACAAACAGTATCTGGTGAAGAGCCGTCTTTCACCGTTGATGGCTCAGTTTGGCATCGAGAGTCTGTCTGATCTGGTTACCCGTGCAATGAGTGTGCGAGAGCGTGACCTGAAAATGGCCGTGGTGGATGCCATGACAACCAACGAGACCCTCTGGTTTCGTGATACCTATCCGTTTCAACTGCTTACCGACAAGATTTTCCCGGAATTGGGGAAAAGCGGCCGCCCCATCAAGATCTGGTCTGCGGCATCGTCGTCAGGTCAGGAGCCCTACTCCATCGCCATGACGGCGCTGGAGCAACAGATGAAAAAGCCGGGCACCTTGCCCGGTGGCGTCCAGATTGTCGGAACGGATATTTCGACGACTATGCTAAACCAGTGCAAGGAAGGCATTTATGACAGTCTTGCACTGGCTCGCGGGTTGTCACCCGAGCGCAAGAAGATGTTTTTTGAGCCTTACGGCGACAACAAGATGCGGGTAGTGGAGCGAGTCAGAAAATTGACCACCTTCCGGCCGATCAATTTGCTGGAAAGTTACAGCCTGCTCGGCAAGTTTGACATCATTTTTTGCCGTAACGTGCTCATCTATTTTGCGCCGGAAGTGAAATCGAAGATCCTCAACCAGTTTGCTGCCAGCCTCAATCCTGGTGGATATTTGATGTTGGGGGCGTCGGAATCACTGGCCGGATTGACCGACCGGTTCGAGATGATCCGCTGTAATCCGGGGATAGTCTACAAGGTCAAATAGGCCTGATAGCCTTGATATTCTGGGTTCTTGCCAGTTCATGTAAAGAGGGAAGCGATTAGCTTCCCTCTTTCTTTCTCTACAGCTCAATGTCTCTATTTGCCAGCCATTTCCAACCACTGCCAAGATGGTTAACAACCTGAGGTAGCCAGACGTTAGCTGGCTGCGGGAACGAGATACTCCCGTGGTTTCTGGTCTGCAATGTACTCATCCCCAGATCATCGAGTTGAGTGATTCGCTTATGGCACACCTCTTGCAAACAAAATATACCAAGCAGGAGGTGTGCTATGGCTCTTTCATTTGACAAGGCATTCGGTGTTCATCAACACACGATAAGCGTTCGCGCCAAGCGTGCTGAAGTGCTGTCCAGCAATATTGCCAACGCGGATACCCCGGGTTTCAAAGCCAGAGATATCAACTTCGCGCAGGCGTTGCAGGAGGCCCAGTCGCATCAGGGTTTTGGTCTGGCAACGACCAGCGAAAAGCATTTTGCCTTGAATATGGACGCTCCGGGTACCGTGCAATATCGCAACCCGCTGCAACCGGATACCGGTGACGGCAATACGGTCGATGTGCAGCAGGAGCGCAGCGAGTTTCTGCGCAATAGCCTCGAGTATCAAACCTCCCTTGAATTTATGAATAGCAAGATCAGTGGCCTGCTGAAGGCCCTGAAAGGAGAGCAGTGATGAGTTTGTTCAAGGTCTTCGACATAGCAGGCTCGGCTATGAGCGCACAGTCGGTGCGGCTCAACACGGTTGCCAGCAATATGGCCAACGCGGACAGCGTCAGCTCCAGTGTGGAAAATACTTACCACGCCAGGCGGCCAGTCTTTGCCGCCCAGCTCGATCAGGCGATGTCTGACAAGCAGGGCTCGGTCGGGGTTGAGGTGAAGGGGATTGTCGAGAGCAAGGCGCCACTGCTTAAAGAGTACAACCCCAACCACCCGATGGCGGACAAAGACGGCTTCATCTTCAAGCCGAACGTCAACATGGTTGAAGAGATGGCCGACATGATCAACGCCTCGCGCAGTTACCAGACCAATGTCCAAGTTGCAGATTCGGCCAAGAAGATGCTGCAGCAGACGCTCCAGCTTGGCAAGTCCTGATAGGAGGGATGCAGCATGGTCGATACAACCAATAATGTGAACGGTATCAGCCGTACCACGACCCAGACGACAGGCACCACAACGGCGCCGAAGAAAGAGCTGGATCAGGCTTCATTTATGAAACTGCTGACCATGCAGCTGTCATATCAGGATCCCTTCAAGCCGGTCGACAATGCCCAGATGCTTTCCCAGATGGCCTCCATGTCTACGTCGGAGGGGATCAGTAGTCTGTCTACCCAGATGGGCAAGCTTAATGACCAGATGATATCCAGCCAGGCTCTGCAAGCATCCTCCTTGGTTGGTCAAAATGTATTGCTGAACAGCAATATGAGTTATTTAGACAAGGAGGGGGGATTTTCCGGTGTAGTAGCTGTTGGCACTACCAATAAATACGCGAATATCAAAGTTACCATCGAAGATGAAAAGGGCCAAGTTATCAAAGAGTTTCCTCTGGAAGGAGACCAAAAAGGTAACGTTGAAGTGGCTTGGGATGGTACAGACAAGGCTGGTAAACGGGTTGCCGCAGGAAAATATGTCATCAAAGCCAGCGGCACTCTCGATGGCAAGTCTGAAAGTATTGGTGCATATGCCTATGCCAAGGTGGACAGTGTTGCCTTGGGTAATGCTGCTAATCCTACTCGCCTCAATTTGAGAGGCCTTGGTAGCGCGTTTTTGCAAGATATTCTGCAGATTTCAGGAAGCAATTCAAATCCGACGGTTACACCGTCAAAAACCACGTCGACAGCATCGATCTAAGGAGCTGGATATGTCATTTAACAATGCCTTGAGCGGTGTCAACGCGGCACAAAAAGACTTGAACGTCACCGCCAACAACATTGCCAACGTTAACACCATGGGCTTTAAAGAGTCCCGTGCCGAGTTTGCGGATGTCTACGCCAACTCCATCTTTGTCAATGCCAAGACCCAGGTCGGTAACGGTGTGGCAACCGGCGCGGTTGCCCAGCAGTTCCATCAGGGGGCGCTGCAATTCACCAATAACGCACTGGACCTGGCGATTCAGGGTAATGGCTTCTTTGTGACCTCTGACGGTCTGACCAACCTGGATCGCACCTACACCCGTGCCGGTGCCTTCAAGCTCAATGAAAACAGCTATATGGTCAACAATCAGGGGCATTATCTGCAAGGTTATGAAATTAATACTGATGGTAGCCCGAAAGCAGTTAGTATCAATGCAACCAAGCCGATCCAGATTCCGGATCGTGCAGGTGAACCGGTGAAGACGACTAAAATAGAAGCAAGTTTCAACTTACCTTCAACTTCAACAACCAAACCGCAATCATTCAATCCTTCAACATTTGATCCAAAAGATTCAAAAACGTATTCGTCATCCACCTCTGTGGTTATTTATGATTCTTTGGGAGAACCTCATACTATTACTCAATATTTTGTCAGGGATGCGGATACCGTTGATCCGACCAAACCAGCAGACCCACCTGCTTGGCGCATGTATCTTTATCAGGGTGACAAGCCTATTGATATCGACAATGGAACCGCCCCGACGATGGCTGCTGGCCTGAACCCAGCACCCAAAGCAGCCCAAATTACCTTTGGGTCTGATGGTAAAATGACGGGAATGATCCCTACTACGCTCAAAACTGAACCACTTGGGACTGTCGGTGCAACTGGTGCGGGCATTATTACTAATGGTGCCGACCCGACTCAGCAGATTGATATCAGTCTTGATTCGGTGACTCAATATGCTTCACCTTTTGAGGTCAGCAAATTGACACAGGATGGTTCTACTGTCGGCCGTTTGACCAAGGTGGAGATCACCCCGGATGGCATTGTGTCTGCAACTTACAGTAACGCTACCACCATCAAGGTGGCGATGGTTGCCATGGCCAAGTTTGCCAACTCGCAAGGGCTGACTCAGGTTGGCGATACCTCCTGGCGACAATCTCTGCTCTCTGGCGATGCTTTGCCGGGGACACCCAACTCGGGCACGTTTGGCACCATCAAGTCATCGGCGCTAGAGCAGTCCAACGTGGATTTGACTTCCGAACTGGTTGATCTGATCACTGCCCAGCGTAACTTCCAGGCCAACTCCCGTTCGCTGGAGGTCAACAGTTCGCTGCAGCAGACCATCCTGCAGATCCGTTAATCGCGCAATCCATGATCATGAGAGGGGGCTTTGCCCCTCTCTGTTTCTGTCGTATTCCCATCCTCCTTATCCCCCCCATATTTCTGCTGTTGGCACTCTAATTGCATTTCTCCTGTCAGAGTCATCTGTTTGACGGAGAATTCCATGGATCACCTGCTTTACATCGCCATGTCCGGGGCCAAAGAGACCATGAACAGCCTGGCTGTTCGGGGCAACAACCTCGCCAATGCCAATACCACCGGCTTCAAGTCCGATTTCGAGCAGGCCAGGAGCATGCAGGCGTTCGGTGAAGGCTTGCCAAGCCGGGTGTTTGCCATGGCAGAGCGTCCGGGTCAGAACCTGCAGCATGGCATGCTGATGACCACCGGACGGGATCTGGACGTGGCGGTGGATGGTCCGGGCTGGATTGCCGTGCAGGATCCCAAGGGCGGTGAAGCCTATACCCGCATGGGGAATTTGCAGGTCAATGCGACTGGCAACTTGCAAACCTCGACCGGCCTGAATGTGGTGGACGACGGGGGTCAGCCTATCGTGCTGCCGATGCCGATGGAGAAACTCGAGATCAATCGGGATGGCACCATCAGTGGTCGACCGGAAGGGGCTGCCGCCAACTTGCCGGAAGATTTCCAGCGGATCAAGCTGGTCAACCCGGCCGCCGATGCGGTGGAGAAGGGGCAAGATGGTCTGTTTCGCCGCAAGGATGGCCAGAATGAAGCCGCCTCGGCCAATGTCGGCCTGATTGCCGGCTCCCTTGAGGGGAGCAACGTCAATGTGGTGGATGAGATGACCAACCTGATCCGGCTGCAACGTCAGTTCGAAACCCAGGTCAAAATAATGAAGACGGCCGAAGAAAATGATGAAGCTCAAACCCAACTGCTGCGAATCAGCTAATCAAGGAGTTACCTATGAATCCCGCACTCTGGATCAGCAAGACCGGGTTGGATGCACAGCAGACCAATATTTCGGTCACCTCGAACAACTTGGCGAACGCCAGCACCGTGGGCTTCAAAAAGTCACGGGCCATCTTTGAAGATCTGCTTTATCAAAACATCAACCAGCCCGGTGGCCGCTCCTCTGCCGATACCGAGCTCCCCTCCGGCTTGATGCTGGGTGCGGGTGCCAAGGTGGTCGCGACCCAGAAAAACCACAGCCAGGGCAACGTGCAAACCACCGACAACTCGCTGGATTTGATGATCAGTGGCCGTGGTTACTTTGAAATTCAGCTGCCGGATGGCAGTGCAGCCTATACCCGTAACGGTCAGTTCACCCTCAACGATGAAGGGACCATAGTGACGCCGGGCAACGGTTACACCCTGCAACCGGAAATCCAGATCCCGGAAAACGCCCAGAGCGTCACGGTGGGCGAAGATGGCCAGGTCTCGGTGCAGCTCAAGGGCGATGGCGCATCTCAGGTGGTCGGGCAGATCACCTTGTCAGACTTTGTCAACGCCAGCGGCTTGCAGCCGATGGGAGAGAACATGTTCGTCGAGACCCAGTCCAGCGGTGCCGCCATTCAGGGCAACGCCGGTGCCGATGGTCTGGGGGTGGTCAAGCAGGGGATGCTGGAGACCTCCAACGTTAACGTGACCGAAGAGTTGGTGAACCTCATTCAGGCTCAACGGGTCTACGAGATGAATTCCAAGGTGCTCTCCGCTGTGGACGGCATGATGTCCTTCCTGATCCAGCGTACCTAATTAGGAGGCGCATGATGAAAGCCGTATGGATGCTGGGATTGCTGGTGCTGGGAGGGTGTAGCAGTACTCCCAATACACCCAAGCCTGATGATCCCGAGTTTTCCCCCGTTTATGGGGAGTCGGAGCCGGTCTCGGTGCGGCCGACAGGGGCGATTTTCCAACCGGATCAGGTCAATGGCATCTATTCGGATATCAAGGCGCACAAGGTGGGTGACATCATCACCATCGAGTTGGCGGAATCGACCTCGGCCTCGAAAAAAGCCAATACCCAGAGTGGCAAGGATAACAAGTTCAATCTGGACCCGGTCAAGTTGGGTGGCGTGCCCGTGACCGCCAGCCCCTATGATCTCTCGGCTTCCATTGCTCAAGACAGCGCGTTCAAGGGCCAGGCTAAGGCGGATCAGAGCAACAGCCTGCAGGGCAATATTTCGGTCAGCGTGGCCAAGGTTCTGCCCAACGGCAATCTGGTGGTGCGCGGCGAGAAGTGGATCATGCTCAACAATGGCAATGAATATATCCGGATCACCGGCCTTATTCGCCCGGAGGATGTGACGTCTGACAACAGCGTCTCGTCCCAGAAGGTGGCCAATGCCCGCATTTACTACGGTGGTACCGGCGATCTGGCCAATAGCCAGGAGCAAGGGTGGCTGACCAGCTTTTTCAATGGCCCCTGGTGGCCGCTCTAGGAGATGTTATGAAGTCACTCCGTCTTGTCACTCTGCTTTGCTGTTTGCTCCCTCTGGGCATGGCTAACGCTGCCCGGATCAAGGACATCAGCTCGGTTGAAGGGGTGCGCAACAACCAGCTGATTGGTTACGGCCTGGTGGTGGGGCTGCCCGGTACTGGCGAGAAGAACAACGCCTTCACCGAGCAGACTTTCCGCACCATGCTCAACAACTTTGGCATCAAGGTGCCGGATAACATCAAGCCCAAGATAAAGGATGTGGCGCCGGTGGCGATCCATGCCGACTTGCCACCCTTCTCCAAACCGGGCCAGACCATTGATGTCACGGTTTCTGCCATCGGCGAGGCCAAGAGCCTGCGCGGCGGTACCCTGCTGCAAAGCTTCCTGAAAGGGTTGGATGGTCGGGTTTATGCAGTCGCGCAGGGCAGTCTGGTGGTCGGTGGTCTGGGGGCCGAGGGGGCTGATGGCTCCAAGGTGGTGGTCAATACCCCGACCGTCGGGCGGATTGCCAACGGTGCCACCGTGGAGCGGGAGGTGCCCAACTCCTTCAGTCAGGGGGACACCATCACTTTCAACCTTAACCGGCCCGACTTTACCACTGCGCGCCGGCTGGCCGATGTGGTCAACGATCTGGTGGGGCCCAATACCGCTCAGGCGCTCGATGCCACATCGGTCAAGGTCTATGCTCCGCGGGATCCGGGTCAGCGCGTCTCCTATCTCGCCACCATCGAGAATCTGGAGGTGGATCCGGCCAATGAGGCGGCCAAAATTATCGTCAACTCCCGTACCGGCACCATCGTTATCGGCAGTCAGGTCAAGCTCAAACCGGCGGCCATCAGCCACGGCGGGCTGACGGTGACCATCGCCGAGAATAAGCAGGTCTCCCAGCCCAACCCGCTATCGGGGGGAGAGACGGTGGTGACCAACAACTCGACCATCAATGTCCAGCAAGAACCGGGGCGGATGTTCAAGTTTGATACCGGTGCGACCCTGGACGATCTGGTCCGCGCGGTCAATCAGGTCGGGGTCGCCCCCGGTGATTTGATGGCCATCCTCGAGGCGCTGCAGCAGGCAGGCGCCATCGAGGGGCAACTGGTCATATTGTAACAAGCGGCAAGTGGTTGCCACGGGTGGCAATGAGGTAAGCAAAATGGCGGAGTTTGACACCAACAGCGGCATGAATCTTGGGATGGTACAGGACATCAAGAACCTGGACCGTCTGCGCCAGATGAGCCAAAGCAAAGAAGGGCAGGCCGAAGCGCTCAAGAGTGCATCGCGCCAGTTCGAGTCAATCTTTACCCAGATGCTGTTTCAGAGCATGCGTCAGGCCAACGGGGTGTTGACTCAGGACAACCCGATGAACAGCAGCTATACCCAGTTCTATGAAGGGATGCTGGATGAGCAGCGGGTTGCCGACATGTCGAGCAAGGGGGGGCTGGGACTGGCTGACATGGTGGTCAAGCAGCTCTCTCCCGAGACCTTTACCCATCAGGATGGGCGGGTGCTCAAGATGCCGCAGCGTACCGAACGGACCTACAAACCCTATCAGCCACCCACGGCGGCGGCCGACGATTTGATCGCTGTATCAAAAGTTGGCAAAGATTTTGCTGAGAAAGAGATGGCGGAGGGGGCCAAGGAGAGCCACGGGCTCACGATGCCCCATCGACCACACCGCAGCATACCGCCCATGGGGCAGGTTGTCAGCGAAGAGGGCAGTGCCAGCGGGAGTGGGGGCAAGGAGTTCGATACGCCGGAAGAGTTCGTCAATCGCCTGATGCCGCTGGCCAAAAAAGCGGCCGACAAGCTGGGGCTAAGCCCGGCGGTACTGGTCGCTCAGGCGGCACTGGAGAGCGGTTGGGGCAAGCGGGTGATCAAGGATGGCGAGGGGCAGGTGACCCATAACCTGTTTGGCATCAAGGCAGATCCGCGCTGGGAAGGGCCCAAGGCGGTGGTCAGCACGCTGGAGTATGAGCAAGGCGTTGCCTCCCGTCAGAAAGCGGCATTTCGCTCCTATGAGTCGTTTGAAGAGAGCTTCAATGACTACGTGGACTTCCTCACCTCCGGCTCTCGCTACAAGGGGGCCCTGGCGAAGGTGGATAGCCCGGACCGCTACTTCGAGGCGCTGCAACAGGCGGGTTATGCCACCGACCCGCACTACGCCAGAAAACTGAAACAGGTATTGCGCAGTGATGCCATTGCCCAATACAACGAGATGGAGCTGTAACATATGGCAAGCGACCTGCTTGGGATTGGTTCATTGGGCGTGCTGGCGCAGCAACGCCTGCTGCAGACCACCAGTAACAACATAGTGAACGTCAATAGCCAGGGCTATGTGCGTGAGCGTACGCTGGTGTTTACCAATTCCATCGGGCTTGGTACCGGTGATATCAAGACCCAGCGGGTGATCAACGACTATATGCAGGGGGAGGTGCGCCGGGATACCTCCGCCTATCACGCCTCTGTGACCCATTACGAACAACTTGCGGGTGTTGACAGCTTGCTGGGGGATACCAGCAACAGTGTGGGGGCGGCCATTACCTCCTATTTCAAATCATTTCACTCTGCCAATGAATCGCCCGCCGAGATCGGTGGTCGCAAGGTGGCGATGACGGAGTTGAGCGGTATGGTCAACCGCTTCCATACCCTCTCGGCGCAGCTCGACAAGCAGAGCGATACTCTCAACACACGCATCGAAGATGAAACCAAGCAGGTCAACAGCCTGCTCACCAGCATCAATGATCTCAACCAGGCCATTATCCGCACCCAGGGCTCACCCGAAGAGAACCTGATGCTGTTTGATCAGCGGGATGAGGCGATCCGCCAACTGTCTGAGAAGATGGACATTCGCACCGTTGCCCAATCCAACGGCAGCATGCTGGTCAATATGAGCACTGGCCATTCGTTGATCCTCGATGGGGGCGTCGCCCAGTTCAAGCTGATTGCCGGGGATCCTGACTCCCGGGATCAGGAGCTGCAACTGACTCTGGGGGATAATCAGGCAACCATCGATCACGATACATTTGGTGGGGCCATGGGCGGGCTGTTCAAGGCTCGTACCGACCTCGAGCCCACCAAGCGCGAGCTGGGGCAGTTGGCCGTGGCGATGACTGATGCCTTGAACCAGCAGAACCGCCTAGGGATGGATCTGGATAACGAGATTGGCGGCGATATCTTCACCCTGCCGACCAGCAAGGGATTGCCATACGGCAGTAATACCGGGACGGTCGGGGCAAATGTCAGCTTCGTGCCGGGCAAGGGGACGTCAGTCACGCCATTTGATTACGAAGTGCGCTTTAGCAGCGCAACCGGTTATGAGGTGTTCTCGCTGGACAAGTCGGGCAATCGCACCTCTGTAGCGACTGGCACCACCCCTCCTGTAACGTTTGAACTCACCGGTCACGGTATTTCAATCGACCTCACCGGTACTCCGGCTGCGGGTGACAAATTGTTGTTGCAACCTACCAAGAGTGCTGCGGCGGGCCTTGGCCAGCTGATCACCCGGCCGGAAGATCTTGCTCTGGCTTCTCCGCTGAAAGCCGAGAAGACGACCAATAACATCGGCAGTGCTGATATCAAGCTGGGGGGGGTGTTCAATACAGGGGCGGGATCTGGCTTTGGCACCAATACGCTTGATCCCGCGGCACCTCAGGTGGTCAAAATAAACAACAGCGGCGACTACGAGGTCTATGACCAAGTGGGTACGTTGATGGGAGTAGCACCAGCAGCCAGCAAGGGCCAAAATTTGATGGCCGCCTTGCAACTCCCTCCACCTGCCATTGGGCCTGTCTACTCTAATCCCCAAAAGATCCCTGGCTACGAGTTCAGTATCACCGGAACGGTGAATGCTAACGATAGCTTCAAGCTCAGTTACAACAGCAATGGCTTTGCCGATAACAGCAATGGTCTGGCATTGGCCGAATTGCAAAACAAGGATCTGGTGCGCAAGAGCACCAATGGTGGGACTACCAACGACAAGATGACCTTTAATCAGGCCTATTCCGGGTTGGTGATGGAAGTCGGTAACAATACCAGTCAGGCAAAAACCTTGCTCAAGGCCAATGAGTCCAAGCTTATCCAGAGTACCGGTATCTTTGAAAGCGTGTCAGGGGTCAATCTGGAGGAGGAGGCAGCCAATCTGATCCGCTTTCAGCAATCCTATGCTGCTTCTGCTCAGGTGGTCAGCACGGCCAAAACCATTTTTGATACTCTGCTCTCGTCCGTGAGGTAACGTCATGCGCATCACCACCAACATGATCTATGACCGGAATATCTATTCCCTCAACAGTGCCAATGAGCGGTTAGACAAGGCGTATCAGCAGCTGCAAACCGGTAATAAATTTCAGACTGCCGGCGAAGATCCTGCGGGGATGAGCCAGAAGATGGCGTTGACCAAGGAGATCGACCTGTTCAAGCAGTATGGGGTCAATGGCAGCTTGCTGGAAAACAGCCTGGGACATGAAGAGACGGTATTGGATTCTCTCAATACGGCGATGCTCAGTGCCCAGACCCTGATTCAGAAATCCAATAATGGCGCGGTCAGTGACGATGATCGCAAGGCTATTGCCAGCGAATTGGAAGGGTTGCAGCAGCAGATGTTCGACCTGATGAATAGCAAGAATTCCTCGGGTGAATTCATCTTTGGCGGCAATCAGAGCAAGACCCAGCCTTATATCAAAGACGCCAACGGAAAATATATTTATCAGGGCGATCCTGGCCAGCGAAATATTCAGGTATCACCCACAGTGCAAATTGCTGCCAATGATTCGGGACAGGATCTGTTTGAAATTGTGGCGACCCGAAGAACCGCCAGTGCCACCACCGCGAATATCAAGGTCGGGATCGGCGATCAGGGTAATTTTGATAATTTTTTCAAATCCAATTACAACTCGGCACTGCCCAGCAACACCTATACCGTATCAACGACAATCGGTCCACCGGATACCTATGATATCAAGGATAGCGGTGGCAATACCCTGCAAACGGGTAACTATACTGCCGGTACCAAGATCCCTTTCAATGGTCTGGAGTTGACCATTGATCTGCCAGCCGGTGGCGCGGCTCAGCAGTTTGACCTCAATCCACCGAAAAATGACAATATATTGAACGGTATGTCGGATTTTATTACGGCTCTGCGCGATCCCACTATCTCTGCCGAGACGTTCGAGCAGAAAATAGCCGATGCCACCGTCCATATGAAAAATGCCCGCCTGAATATCGATCATGGATTGGGTGAGCTGGGTGGCCGGATGAACAGTCTGGAGCAGGTTATGGGCTCCAATGAAGGGCTCAGCACCCTCAACTCAGAGGCGAGAGCCAAGGTGTCGGAAGCGGATCTCTATGAGGTTATTTCGACGCTCTCCAAAGAGGATGCGGCATTGAGTGCTTCGCAACTCTCTTTCAGCAAGATAAGTCGTCTGACGCTATTTGACTATATCCGCTAATGAAGGGGCCCTTTGGGGCCTTTTCTGTTATCGCTGCTCTGCAAACCGGTTTCGCGTTATTTCCTGCCAATTGTAACAAGCTGTTGCCATCCCCCATTTAATGGTTGCTGCGGGGTTGACCTCCCTGCGGTATTGGATAATCATGCCGCCCGCACAACAGAGGGTTGTGCGTATTATTTGCAGCATCTCGTTAGGCGAGGCTCCTGTATAAACACAGGCCACTGATCTCACGACGTCCAGAGACGCCCAAGATCAGGACAGTTTTCATCGGATTAAGGTGTAAACCCAAGTGGCTTCCGGCATGCCGGATACGTTATACAGTGCTAAAGCTGGTACGTGGGGATGATGACACGCCGAACGGCGTCATTTCCTGCCTATTACTCGTCAATCAAATTGCTGTTTTCTTATCGTTGCATCCGGCCATTTCCGGAGGCGTTCAGGCTTGCCTGAAATCACATGAGGACATCTGTGATGAAGAAAACACATACCATTCTTAACCGTCACCAACTGCTCGATCTGGCTGCCCTGCAGGGCTGGCTGGAGTCCAATCTGGATCCGGTTCAGCGCGCCGATCAACTGCTGACCCTGCGGCCAGAAGAGCTCAACTGTGTCTTTGATACGCTACCTGCCCCGCAAGGTGCAGAGCTGCTTGGCTCACTCTCTGCCGAGAGTGCCGGTCGCCTGTTGCAGCGGCTGCATGGCAGCATTGTCAGCGTGTTGCAGGAGGCCATTCCCCGTCGCGAGATGGTGGCCATCCTGCGCAAATTGAGTCGTCAGGATCGCACCATGTTGCTGGCCCGTTTCCCGACCCAGGCTCAGGCCATGTACTACTCCCTGCTGGATTGGCCCACCGAGTCGGTGGGAGCCAACATGCGCCACGAATATCTGGCGGTGCGGGAGGAGGACACGGTCGGTCACGCCAAACAGCTGATCCACGATGCCTGGGACAATGCCCAGCTGTTTCGCCATATCTATGTGGTCAACGGGGATGGCCGCCTGCAAGGGAGCCTCTCTCTCAAGACCCTGCTGATCGCCGATCCGCTGGCCAGCGTGGCAAGTCTGATGGATCGGGAGACGGTGCGGATCAACGCCCGGGCGGATCAGGAGTTGGCAGCTCGCCTGCTAATCGACCGCGATCTGTCGGTCCTGCCGGTCGAGGATCAGGGGCGACTGGTCGGTATTTTCCATGTCGACGATGCAGCGGATATTCTGGAGCTCGAATCCACCGAGGATGCCGAGATGCAGGGTGGCTCATCGCCGCTCGATACCCCTTACCTGCAGGCGACGCCCTGGCAGCTGTGGCGCAAGCGGGTGGGCTGGCTGCTGATCCTGTTTGTAGCGGAAGCCTACACCGGCACCGTGCTGCGGGCATTCGAGGAGCAGCTGGAGGCTGCCATCGCGCTGGCGTTCTTTATCCCCTTGCTGATCGGTACCGGTGGTAATAGTGGCACCCAGATCACCACCACCATAGTTCGTGCCATGGCGGTCGGAGAGGTGAGTCTGCGCAATCTCGGCACCGTGCTGAAAAAGGAGCTCTCTACCGGTCTGCTTATCTCTGCGGCCATTGCGGTTGCGGCCTGGATCCGGGCATGGAGCCTCGGCGTCGGCCCCCAGATCGGTATGGTGGTGACCTTTACCATCATCGCCATCGTGCTCTGGAGTGCCACGGTCGCGTCCATTATTCCCATGGTGCTGCGCCGTTTCCGCATCGATCCGGCGGTGGTCTCTGCGCCGTTCATCGCGACGCTGGTGGATGGTACCGGCCTTATCATCTACTTCGAGATGGCCAAGTGGTTGTTGCCCGAGTTGCAGTAACGGGCAGATTGATATGCAAAAGGCAGCCAGTGGGCTGCCTTTTGCATTTATCTTTCCGGTTTAGCCGAGCTGGAACAACAGTGGCCAGCCCTGCTCCTGGCAATAACGATGCTCCTTCTCCAGATTCTGCATCAAGAGACGGTTATCCTCGCACCAGTCGATCGGCAGGGTCACGACCAGCTGATCGCCTTGCACTGCGACTTTCCACTCCGGCAGCAGGTTGTCCTGGCGCTTGTGGTGGGCGGCCACCGCGAGGCGCAGAATGCGGATGCAGCGCAGCACCGTTTGCAGGTCGTGGTTGGGCAGGGGCGGCAGCTCGGAGAGCTTGAGCCCCTTGCGCTGAAAGCGCACCAGCGCGGCCAGCAGGGCCTGATCGTCCTGGTTGAAGCCGGGCAGGTCGGTGTGTTGCAGGATATAGGCGGAGTGGCGATGGATGCCGCTGTAGTTGATGGCAAGGCCAATTTCGTGCAGCCGCGCTGCCCAGCCGAGGATGGCGCGATAGGGCTCTATTTCCATCTGCCACGGCTCTTGCAAGGCATCGAACAGGGTCAACACGCTCTGCTCCACCCGGGCGGCTTGTTTGCGATCCATCCGGTAGTGGGTGCCCAGCGCCTGTGCGGTACGCTCGCGGATATCGTGGTGCTGCAAGCGCTCCTCGAACTCGTAAAGGAGCCCTTCGCGCAGTGCACCGTCAGAGTAGTCCAGTCGCTCGATGGGCAGCGAGGTAAACAGTCCGAGCAGGATGGCGACCGCGGCGGCAAACACCTCCAGGCGCTCTTCGGTGAGCCCCGCCAGCTTGAGGTTATCGACCCGCTTGCGCTCAATCATGACGGCCTTGAGATGTTCCAAGCCCGCGAGGGTGATGCTGCCATCGGTCCAGCCCTCGCCCTGCAATACATCGCGCACGGTACGAATGGAACCGGAGCTGCCAAGGCAGCTCTGCCAGCCCAGCTTGCGATACTGGTTGATGATGGGGGCGAGCTGGTGCTGGGCCTCCAGCACCGCATTGCTGAAGTTTTTCTCGCTCAGCTTGCCGCTGGCAAAGAAGCTCTGGGTAAAGCTGACACACCCCATCTTGCGGCTGGTGAGGGCCTTGTGATCAAACCCTTCGCCGATGATGAGTTCTGTGCTGCCGCCGCCGATATCCACTACCAGCACCTGACCCTCGATATGCTGGGTATGGGCGACCCCCTGATAGATAAGGCGCGCCTCCTCCTGCCCGCTGATGATCTCGATGGGGTGGTTGAGCACCTTGGCCGCTTCACTGACGAATTCGCGGGCATTGCTGGCACGGCGCAATGTGTAGGTGCCGGCGATGCGGATCTGGTCCGGCTTGATATTGGTGAGTCGCTCGGCAAACAGTGACAGGCAGGCGAGGCCGCGTTCCATCGCCTCCGGGCTCATTCGTTTCTGATCATCCATCCCTTCGGCCAGACGCACCCGCTCCTTGATGCGATCGACGATGCGAAAACGTCCTTCGCTCAGGTGGGCGATCACCATGTGAAAACTGTTGGAGCCGAGATCCACGGCAGCATAGAGACTATTGTCCATTGTTTGACTCGATACGTTTGAGATAGTCGTAAATCGCGACCTGAGAGCGGATCTTGCGGCGGTTTCCCCGCTTCACATATTCGTTCTTCTGGTCGGCATCGATCACCCGTGCCTTGCAGGTATCACTCAGTTGTAGCTCGAGAATATCCATGATGCGCTGCTTGAGCCGCTCATCATAAATGGGCGTACCCACCTCGATCCGGCCGTCGATATTGCGGCTCATCCAGTCGGCGCTGGAGATATAGAGCTGGGGGTTGCCCTTGTTGTGGAACACCATCACCCGCGGATGTTCAAGGAAGCGGTCGATGATGCTGATCACCTTGATGTTGTCACTGAGGCCTGGTACGCCCGGACGCAGGGCGCACATGCCACGGATGATCATCTGGATTGGCACCCCCGCCTGACCGGCGGCATAGAGGCGGTTGATGAGATCCTTGTCCACCAGATTGTTGATCTTGAGGATGATGCCGCTCGGCTGGCCCGCCTTGGCGTTGGATAGCTCGTTATCGATGAGACGATAGAGCTGACGGCGGCTGTTGATGGGGGAGACCAGCAGGTGGTTGAACTTGTAGCGCCGATACGGATATTCGATGTATTCGAACACTCCCTCTACTTCGGCGGTGATATCCGGATTGCGGGTCAACAGCGAGAAGTCGGTGTAGATCTTGGCGGTTTTTTCGTTGAAGTTGCCTGTCCCGATATGGGCGTAGCGTACCGGCTCGCCATTTTCGTGGCGGGTGATGAGGCAGAGCTTGGAGTGGATCTTGAGGCTCGGCACCCCGAACACCACCTTGACTCCGGCATCGGTGAGGATGTTGGCCCAGTCGATGTTGGCCGCTTCATCGAAACGGGCGCGCAGTTCGACCACCACGGTCACCTTCTTGCCGTTGTTAGCGGCATCGATGAGGGAGTGGATGATCCGCGACTTCTTGGCGACCCGGTAGATGTTGATGCGAATGGCGCTGACCGCCGGATCGAACGCCGCCTGGCGCACCAGCTCGGTGAAGTGGTGGAACTTGTGGTACGGGTAGTAGAGCAGAATA
Organism: Aeromonas sp. QDB23; assembly: GCF_027707745.1. Classification (NCBI taxonomy): domain Bacteria; kingdom Pseudomonadati; phylum Pseudomonadota; class Gammaproteobacteria; order Aeromonadales; family Aeromonadaceae; genus Aeromonas; species Aeromonas sp. QDB23. Next base: position 53,103 of record NZ_JAPCJA010000010.1, on the reverse strand, counting down.
TCCTGCTTGGTGATGGCATCGAAGGCGTTGACGAAGCCGTCAAAATCGCGGCAATCCAGCGCCGGCAGCTTGGGGTTTTCCAGATAGTCACGGCCCACGTTGGGGAAGCCGATGAAATCCTTGAAGTTGTGGTAGCGCCCGCCCGGCATGATGGCGTCGTAGCTGCTGATCTGCAGCTTGAGTTTCAGGAAGCTTATCATGGCGGCGGGCATCTCCCGCTCGTAGACGAAGCGCACCGGCATGGCGGTGAGACGCTGCTTCAAGCCGTCACTCATCTTGTCCAGCAGACTCAAGTCCAGCTGGTCGGAGAGTCCGTATTCGGCATCCCGGGTCAGCTTCACCGCATAGGCGGCAATCTCGTCGTAGTCGAAGAAGCCCTTGAAAATCTCGTCGAGACAGAAGCGGATAACGTTATCCAGAATGATGATCTGCTTCTTGCGGCGGGTGCCTTCCGGCGGTAACTGGAAGAAGCGGGGCAGGTCATCGGTCGGCACTTCCACCAGGGCGTACTGGATCACCTGACCGTTCTTCTTCATCTCGACGGCCAGATAGGTGTACTCATCCTTGAGGAACTTGACCGGATTGACCTCCTTGTTGAGCAGGATCGGGATGATGTGGCGCAGCACCTTCTCCTTGAAGAAGACCCGCAACCACTTCTGGATCGCCTCGGAAAGCTGGTTCTCGTTGACCAGGAAGATGTTGTGGCGGGCCAGCGCAATCAACAACTCCTTGTAGGTGTTGTCGAACGCCTCACCAAGCGCCATCACCTTCTGCTGGATGGCGCGTAGCAGCACCTTGGCTTCATCGTCGCCGCCATGTACTTCGTTGATCAGAATGCGGCGCTTGACGTCCGACACCCGCACCTTGAAAAACTCATCCTGGTTGGAAGAGAAGATCCCCAGAAAACGGACCCGCTCGATGAGGGGCACCGTCTTGTCCATTGCCTCTTGCAACACCCGTTCATTGAATGAGAGCCAGCTCAGCTCTTTCTCTTCATACAGCTTGTCGGTGCTCATGTTGTGCCTCTGTTTCAGGTCGCGTCTGCGCGGCAGTTATGGCGTTAATATATGACAAATAAATGACAAGATGGTTACTGCTCGCTGAACGCCTCGTCGATGTCGACCACCAGATCGTCGGAGAGGGACTCCAGCGCGGTGATCAGGTCATCCATGGCGAGCCCGTCGGGCAGGGCAACCAGCGCGTGGGCATAGAAGAGCGGGGCGCCGGAGTGGGGGGCCGGTTCACAGCCGGTGGTGAGATCGGCCACGTTGATCTCGAGCTGGCGCAGGATGCTGGCCACTTCGTGGACGATACCGGGACGGTCGTTGCCGGTCACCGTCATCATTACCTGATGGGCCGGTTCGGCGGTGGGGGTGCCTTCGGCAAAACTGATGGTCAGACCCGGCAGCAGGGCCAGCGCTTCACACAGGCTGCGATAGTGCTCATCGGGCACGGAGACATGGAGGATACCGGCAAACTGGCCCGCCAGTTCGCTCATGGCACTGCCCAGCCAGTTGCCCTGCTCGCGGCTGATGACGGCCGCCAGACTCTCGACGATCCCGGGTTTGTCTGCACCGATCACGGTGACCACCAATTGCTTTTGCATCCTGCTCTCCTTGAAATTGGAACTCTGGCTCGATCCCCATTGTGCCTGCTGTGGCTGGTCATATGAACCCCCGCCTGCGGGCAAATAGATAAAAAGACGGGACTTTTACACTTTCCATACGCTTGTCTGCTGCCTTGCGCCGTGGCGGCTGTGGTAAAGTGGTTCCCCTTTCGTGTTGTGAACTGGATCGTGCTCTCATGAATACCCTTGTCGTATCGGGATTGCTGTTGCTGGCGCTGCTTGTGCTGGCGATCTTCTGGAGCAGAGGCAGACAGCAAAAGCGCCTGCCCTATGATGTGCAGGAGACCCTGTTCAGTCCCGCCGAGCGATCGTTCCTCGGGGTGCTGGATCTGGCGGTGGGTGACAAGGCCCGGGTCTTTGCCAAAGTGCGGGTGGCCGATGTGCTGACGCCGCAGGCCGGGATCGGCAAAAGCAAATGGCAGCAGCACTTCAACAAGATCAGCGCCAAGCATTTCGACTATCTGCTTTGCCACCCCGCGGATCTCTCCTTTATCTGTGCCATCGAGCTTGATGACAGCTCTCACCGTCACCAGAAGCGCAAGGCGCGGGATCTCTTTCTGAAAACCGCCTGCGACAGCGCCTGTCTGCCGTTGCTGCAGATCCCGGCAAGTGCCAGCTATCTGGTGGAAGAGCTGCGCGAACAGATCCTGCCGCTGCTGGTCAAAACCAGCGAACCGCTGGCAGAGGATCTGCCGCACGGGGCGCGTCGCGAGCCGACGTTCAACCCTCTGCTGCTGGACGGCGTGGATGTCGGTGCCGGGATGCGTGGCCGTACTGCCCATGCCGAGGCCATCTCGCCCGCGTCGTTCCACGAGCCTGCCATCCACTCCAGGGGGATGGTGGAGATGCCACAGAGTGAGGGTGAGCTGGTCGATGGCCTGTTCGCCGACGTGGAGGATGACGAGGAGCGCGAGGTACACCACTGTCCCCGCTGCGATGCGCCGCTGGTGGAGCGGGAGGCGAAAAAAGGCCCCCACGCCGGTCGACTCTTTCTGGCCTGCAGCCGTTTTCCCGAGTGTCGTTACGCGGCGCCGCACCACCATAACCACCACTGAGTGCCCCTCACCGTGTCGCATGCTGCCCTCTGACGAGGGCAGTTTTCTTTGTGCGATGGGCGGCGTTTATGGGCGGCGCTGCATGCAGAAAATTCCTCGGCAAAATTTATCTAATCTCCCGTTTCTGTCGATACACTTAGCCTGAATACGACAATTTTTGACAATGTGTCGGAATTTTGGCACTTTGTGCCGGTCATGACGTCGCCCAACCGCGTTTTATGACCAAATAAAACAATAAGTTAGATCAGGACATCGCGAGGAATGGATATGGTGGAGATGGGCGTGTTGATTGTTGATGCCGATGCGCAGCGGCGCCAACAGTTGGGAACCGTGCTCTCGTTTATGGGGATCCCGTGGCAAGAGGTGGCGCAAGGCGATCTGGATGTGGCTATCGAATCCTCCGGTCCGCTGCAAGGGGTGCTGGTGGGTGAACTGATCGACCGTCCCTTGTCAGAGCTGCTGGCTGCCTTCCCTCGCACCCCATTCCTCTCGCTGGTTGAGGCCGATCTGCCCAACAGCAACTTCATCGGGGTCGTGCTCTCGCCCTTTACCTATGAATCCCTCACCCGTCATCTGCACTTCTGTCAGGCGTTTGTCTCCTTGCATCCCCGTCAGCAGACCCATGACAAGGGTCAGGCCCTGCTGCGCTTGCTGGTGGGCAAGGGGAAGGGGATCCAGGAGGTGCGCCGCCTCATCAGCCAGGTGGCCGAGACCGACGCCAACGTGCTGATCCTCGGCGAGTCCGGCACCGGTAAAGAGGTGGTGGCTCGCGCTATCCACGAACTCTCTTCCCGCAGCAGTGGCCCCTTCGTGCCCATCAACTGCGGCGCCATTCCGGCCGAATTGCTGGAGAGCGAACTGTTTGGTCACGAGAAGGGGGCGTTTACCGGCGCCATCGCGGCCCGTCGCGGTCGCTTCGAGCTGGCGCAGGGGGGCACCCTGTTCCTCGACGAGATCGGCGACATGCCAATGCCGATGCAGGTCAAACTGCTGCGGGTATTGCAGGAGCGGTTGTTCGACCGGGTCGGTGGCGGCAAGCCCATTCAGGCCGATGTGCGCATCATTGCGGCTACCCACCGGGATCTGGAGGCGATGATCCGCACTCAGGGTTTCCGTGAAGATCTCTACTACCGCCTCAACGTCTTCCCCATTGAGACGCCGCCGCTGCGAGATCGCATCGACGACATTCCGCTGCTGCTGCAGGAGCTGCTCAACCGCCATGCCGAGCAGCACCACGGCTTTATCCGGCTGACCCAGCGGGCGCTGGAGTCGCTGATGCAGTACCCCTGGCCCGGCAACGTGCGCGAGCTCTCCAACCTGCTGGAGCGGCTGCTGATCCTCTACCCGCACCAGATCGTCGATGTGGCCGATCTGCCGAGCCGTTATCGCCTGTTGCCGAGCGAGCCGCGGGATGAGCGGTTGACCGAGATGGATGAGCGCGATGCGCTGGCAGCGGTGTTTCAGGACCCGCCCGAGCTGGATCACTCCCTCGCTTCGGCCCGCACCATGCAGTTGCCGGAGGAGGGGGTCAACCTCAAAGAGATGCTGGCCGACCTTGAAGTGGAGCTGATCCGTCAGGCGCTGGAGTCTCAGGACGGGGTGGTGGCCCGTGCCGCCGATCTGCTCGGCATGCGCCGTACCACTTTGGTGGAGAAGATGAAAAAGTACGGGATGAGCAAGGACGTCTAAGGGTCAAAGCCTTGACGCCAGCACACAATTCATTGTTTTAATTCACATAATTTAGTGGCATGGAAATTGAATAACCTGACCCAATAGCCAGTTTGAGGTCAGGTTTATGACAATCCAGCAGCAGGACATGCCACTCCAGTCCCACGAAGTGAGCCAGCTCTATGCCATCTTCAAGGCGCTCCCCACCGGGGTGTTGCTGCTTGATGGGGCTGGGGTGGTCACCCGCGCGAATCCGGCGGCCATCTCCCTGCTGGGGGAGCCGCTGGAAGGGGAGCTCTGGCGCCACATCATTGCCCGCTGCTTCGAGCCGCGCGAGGATGATGGCCACGAGATCTCCCTGCGCGACGGGCGCAGGGTGCAGCTCTCGACCCAGCCGCTGCCGGATCAGCCCGGCCAGCTGGTCTTTATCAACGACCTGACCGAAACCCGCAAGCTGCAAGACCGCATCAACCATATGAAGCGGCTGTCGGCGCTGGGCAATATGGCGGCCTCGCTCGCCCACCAGATCCGCACGCCGCTCTCCGCCGCCATGCTCTATGCCGCCAATTTGGCCAACCGCACCCTCAAGCCGGAATCCCGCACTCAGTTTCAGCAAAAACTGATGGCCCGGTTGCAGGATCTGGAGAAGCAGATCAACGACATCCTGCTGTTCGCCCGCAATGGCGACAATCAGGTGGTCACCCCCATCTCGGTACAAGGGTTGCTGGCCGAAGTGCAGGCTGGTGCCGAGGCTTTCTGCCAGCAGCAGGGCTGCGAGCTGCACATGGAGGCGCCGGAGCCCGATCTCTGTCTGCTGGCCAACAGCAGTGCGCTGGCGGGGGCCATCAACAACCTGATTGCCAATGCCCAGCAGGCAGGGGCCACCTCGCTGCTGGTCAGCGCGGTGCGCTGCGGTGCCCGGGTGGAGATGCGAGTCATCGATAATGGCAAGGGGATCCCTTCCCATCAGCTCGGTCAGGTATTCGAACCCTTCTTTACCACTCGCTCCCAGGGCACTGGCCTGGGGCTGGCGGTGGTGCAATCTGTAGTGCGTGCCCATCAGGGGGAGGTCGGTGTGGCCTCGGTTCCCGGTGAAGGCACCTGCTTTACTCTGTCGTTCCCCCTGCATCAGCAACCGGTGCAGCTTGGAGGTGTAGCATGACCCATATCGGATCCAGGTTGTTAGCCGGGGCCAGCTGGCCGTTGGCGATTAATGTCGATGAGCTAGAGCTGTTGGCTGTGGGAGGTGTAGCATGACACAGGCCAGGATTCTGGTAGTTGAAGATGACAATGGCCTGCGCGAAGCGCTGGTGGATACCCTGTTACTGGGGGGCTATGAGTGCCGTGAAGCGGACAGCGGCGAGCGGGCTCTGCTGGCCCTCTCCCGTCAGCCATTTGACATGGTGATCTCCGATATCCAGATGGGGGGGATGGACGGTCTTACCTTGCTGGCCACCATCCGCCAGCAATATCCGCAGATCCCTGTGCTGCTGATGACCGCCTACGCCAACATCGATGGCGCGGTGCGTGCCATGCGCGAAGGGGCCATCGACTATCTGGCCAAGCCATTTTCGCCGGAGGTGCTGCTCAATCAGGTCAGCCGCTACGTGCCCGCCCAGAAGGTGGAGAAGCGAGCCGTGGTCTACGGGGATCCCAAAACCGCCGAGCTGTTCCAGCTGGCGACCCGGGTGGCCAGAAGCGAAGCGACCGTGATGGTGACCGGCCCGAGCGGAACCGGTAAAGAGGTGCTGGCCCGTTACATTCACGACAACTCTAGCCGCGCCGAGCAGCCTTTCGTCGCCATCAACTGCGCCGCCATTCCGGAGAACATGCTGGAGGCGACCCTGTTTGGCTACGAGAAGGGGGCTTTCACCGGTGCAGTGCAGGGTTGCCCCGGCAAGTTCGAGCAGGCGCAGGGGGGCACCCTGCTGCTTGACGAGATCACCGAGATGGATCAGGGGCTGCAAGCCAAGTTGCTGCGGGTGTTGCAGGAGAAAGAGGTGGAGCGGCTCGGCAGTCGCAAGATGATCCCGCTGGATGTGCGGGTCATCGCCACCAGTAACCGGGATTTGAAAAAAGCGGTGCAGGATGGCCTATTTCGCGAGGATCTCTACTATCGCCTCAACGTCTTCCCGCTGCGCTGGTCTGCCCTGTGCGAGCGGCCCGGCGACATTCTGCCGCTGGCGGAACACCTGCTGGCGCTTCATGCCAGTCAGCAGGGGTTGCCGACACCACAGTTGACGGACGCCTCGCGGGAGCGGCTGCTGGCCCATCCTTGGCCCGGCAACGTGCGGGAGCTGGACAACGTGGTACAGCGTGCGCTGATCCTCAGCCCTGATGGCGTGATCGATTGCAGCCACCTCATTCTGGAAGAGGTAGACGAGCAGGAGATGGAGTTTGCCGTCGCAGAGCGCGCTTATGGCGGTGATCGCCTCGGTAGCGAACTCAAGCAGCAGGAGCACCAGATCATTCTCGACACCCTGCAAGAGTGCAACGGCAGTCGCAAGGATGTGGCCGACCGGCTCGGGATCAGCCCGCGTACTCTGCGCTACAAGCTGGCCCAGATGCGGGAGGCGGGGATCGACCTGCCAGCCTGAGGCCGGGAGGGAAACCGCACTGTGTGGGGGCTGTCATGGTCTTGACGGCTCGGCTCGATTATCATGGGGCCCTTGGCGCTTTGAGCCTGGGCCCTGTTTTTATTGGTAAAGCAGGGGACCGAGCCTTAATAAGGGACCCTTATGATCTCTCATCGAAAACTCGAAACCGTATTGAACCATCTGCTCGAACCTCACGCCATCAAGGATTACTGCCCCAACGGCTTGCAAGTGGAGGGGCGCGAGCGCATTCGCAAGGTGGTGACCGGTGTCACCGCCAGTCAGGCGCTGATCGACGCGGCGGTGGCTGCCGAAGCCGATGCCATTCTGGTCCATCACGGCTACTTCTGGAGCGGTGAACCGGCCCAGATCACCGGTATGAAGCAGCGTCGGCTCAAGACCCTGCTGACCCATGATATCAACCTGTTTGCCTACCATTTGCCGCTGGACGTCCATCCCGAGGTGGGCAACAACGCCCAGCTTGCCAAGCTGCTGGATATCAAGGTACGTCGGGGTCTGGAGCCGTGGAACAGCAAGAGTGTCGCCATGGTGGGCAAGCTGGAGCAGCCGATGAGCGGAGCCGACTTTGCCAAGCTGATTGCCGAGCGCCTTGGCCGCGAACCACTCTATTGCGGCGATACCGGCCCCGAGCTTATCCGTTCCGTGGCCTGGTGTACCGGCGGTGGCCAGAGCTACATCAATTTGGCGGCAGAGCAGGGTATCGATGCCTTTATCTCCGGCGAAGCTTCCGAGCAGACCATCCACACCGCCCGCGAGATGGGGATGCACTTCTACGCCGCTGGCCATCACGCCACAGAGCGTTACGGCGTCAAGGCGCTGGGGGAGTGGCTGGCGACCGTGCACGGGCTGGATGTCACCTTTATCGATATCGACAATCCGGTGTAGGGTCGCTTAGCCGCGTAATCGGACCTGACCGCTGCCATCGTGCAGATAGGTAGAAATGACAAGGGAGGCCTGAGCCTCCCTTGTTGCATCTGACATGCAGTTGTTAGCGGTTACTCGCAGGCGTAACCAGCGGGACCCAGCAGGGTGCCATCCAGTTGCACGGCACCATCTACCATCTGCAGCCGGCCTTCGCAGAACCAGCGTACCACCAGCGGATAGATGCTGTGCTCCTGCGCCTGTACCCGTGCCGCCACCTCATCAGCATCATCCCCTTCGAAGATGGGCACGCGGGCGTGCAGGATCACCGGGCCCCCGTCCAACTCTTCGGTGACGAAGTGGACACTGGCGCCGTGTTCACTGTCACCGGCATCGATAGCGCGCTGGTGGGTGTGAAGGCCCTGATACTTGGGCAGCAGGGAGGGGTGGATATTGATCATCCGCCCGGCGAAATGGCGCACCAGATCGCCGCTCAATATCCGCATAAATCCGGCCAGCACCACCAGATCTGGCTGATAGTCTGCCATCAGCGCCAGCAGGGCGGCGTCATACTCCTCCCGGCTGGCGAACTGCTGCTGGGCCAGAATGGAGGTCGCCACGCCTGCTTCTTTGGCGCGAACCAGACCATAGGCATCGGCCTTGTTGCTGATGACGCCGACCACCTCACCGGCGATCTTGCCGCTGGTGCAGTGGTCGAGGATCGCCTGCAGATTGCTGCCGCTGCCGGAGATCAGCACCAGGATGCGTTTCATAGGGGAGGTCATTTGGTTGTTGATCCGGTCATTCATTGAATGACGACCTGCTCCTCACCGTCGGCTGCCTTGGCGATGTGGCCGATGTGCCATGCGTTCTCGCCTTGTGCCTTGAGCAGGGTCAGCGCCTTCTCCAGCTGGTTGGCGGGCAGGGCGATGATCATGCCGACACCGCAGTTGAAGGTGCGATACATCTCGTGACGGGTGACGTTGCCAGCCTGCTGCAGCCAGCTGAACACCGCCGGCCACTGCCAGCTCTGCTCGTCGATCACCGCCTGGGTGTTGGCGGGCAGGACGCGAGGGATGTTTTCCCAGAAGCCGCCGCCGGTGATGTGGGAGAGGGCGTGGATCTCGCACTCCTTGATCAGCTTGAGTACCGGCTTGACGTAGATGCGGGTCGGCTCCAGCAGGGCGTTGGCCAGAGTGGTGTCACCTAGCGGCTGATGCACGTCGGCCTTGGAGACTTCCAGGATCTTGCGCACCAGCGAGAAGCCGTTGGAGTGGGGGCCGCTGGCGGCCAGGGCGATCAGGGCATCCCCTTCACCGACCTTGCTGCCGTCGATAATTTCGCTCTTCTCCACCACACCGACGCAGAAACCGGCGATGTCGTAGTCTTCCCCTTCATACATACCCGGCATCTCGGCGGTCTCGCCGCCCACCAGGGCACAGCCTGACTGCTCGCAACCGGCACCGATCCCGGTGACCACAGCGGCCGCGGTGTCCACGTCCAGCTTGCCGGTCGCATAGTAGTCGAGGAAGAACAGCGGCTCGGCGCCCTGTACGATCAGGTCATTGACGCACATGGCCACCAGATCGATGCCCACGGTGTCATGCTTCTTCAGGTCGATGGCCAGCCGCAGCTTGGTGCCCACACCATCGGTACCGGAGACCAGTACCGGCTCCTTGTAGCCCGCAGGGATTTGACACAGGGCCCCAAAGCCGCCAAGACCACCAAGGACTTCAGGACGACGAGTGCGCTTTGACACGCCCTTGATACGTTCAACCAGTGCATTGCCGGCATCGATATCTACGCCAGCATCCTTGTAGCTCAGTGAGGTTTTGTCAGTCACGCGTATTCCCCGTCATGTAAAGAAGTGGAGGGTAAAATTCGGGGCGTATTCTAACAGTGGCGGTGAAAAACCAGAAAGGAAATCGTTTGCGCGTTTTTGCGCGGAAATGCTCTACAAGCGGCGGCTTTTGTTGTATGATTCCGCGATTTTTTTGCGGCAGGTTAGAGGAGATAATAATGAAAGTCGTTGAAGTCAAACACCCCCTGGTCAAACACAAGATCGGTCTGATGCGTGAAGGCGATATCAGCACCAAGCGTTTCCGTGAACTGGCCAAAGAAGTGGGCAGTTTGTTGACCTATGAAGCGACCTCTGACTTCGAAACCGAGAAGGTTATCATCGATGGCTGGAATGGGCCAGTAGAAGTTGACCAGATCAAGGGCAAGAAGGTAACCGTCGTACCTATCCTGCGTGCCGGCCTTGGCATGATGGATGGCGTGCTGGAGCACATGCCGAGCGCCCGCGTCAGCGTGGTCGGTATCTACCGCGATGAAGAGACCCTGCAACCGGTTCCCTATTTCGAGAAGATCGTCAGCAACATCGAAGAGCGTCTGGCGCTGGTCATCGATCCGATGCTGGCCACCGGCGGCTCCATGATTGCCACCATCGATCTGCTGAAGAAGAAAGGCTGTCAATCCATCAAGGTGCTGGTACTGGTTGCCGCGCCGGAAGGGATCAAGGCGCTGGAAGCCGCTCACCCTGACGTAGAGCTCTACTGTGCTTCTGTCGACCAGGGGCTGAACGAGAAAGGCTACATCGTGCCGGGTCTGGGCGATGCAGGCGACAAGATCTTCGGTACCAAGTAACTTGAAACCTTGACCCGCTTCCCATGTGGAAGGGGTGATCGGAGCCGGCGCATCGCCGGCTCTGCTGTTTGTGGCCGCTTGTGCCAGCCTTGCCGCAGGATACGCCTTGCCGCTACCATAAGCACACTCTCCCATTTCGAGACTCTGTTCATGTTCAAACGTGTTGTGACCGCCCTCTGCTGCGGCTTGTCATTCATGGCCTCGGCCGCTCAGGTGGCCGACCTTTATCAGGGCAAGGCACCGACCAGTGGTGACATGGTGGCCGCTCAAGGGCAGGCACTGGGTCAGGTGCTGATCAAGGTGACCGGCAAGCGCGACATCCTCACCCAGCCGGTGGTGGTCAAGGCGCTGGCGGCACCGGGCGACTATGTCAAAAGCTATGGCTATCAGGATCAGGACTCGGTCAAGTATTTGAAAGCCGAGTTCAAGAGTGACAAGGTCAACAGCCTGGTCTCCGAGAGCCAGTTTGCGCTGCTTGGCCCGGCTCGTCCCCAGATGGCCATCTGGCTGGTGGTGGATCAGGGGGAGCGTCGCTTGCTGGCGGATCAATCCAGCGATGGTTGGGCGCAAGCCTTGCGCGATCAGGCACAGACGCTGGGGCTGCCCATCAGCATCCCGCTGATGGATCTCGACGACAACATGGCGGTCAGTGCCACCGACGTCTGGGGCCGTTTTGCCGACCCGATTTTGCAGGCGAGCCAGCGCTATGGCGCCGAGATGGTAGTGCTGGGCAAGCTGACGCCGGAAGGTGACAAGTGGAGCATCGACTGGGGACTCTACGGCCCCAAAGCGGCCGGTGAAGTGACCGAGCTGACCCGTGGCAACAGCAGTGGCACTCAGGCTGAAGTGGCGCAAGGGTTTGCCGATACCCTGGCGGCCTGGCTGGTGAAAAACTACGGTGCCCGCATTTCGGGTCCGGCAACCAGTCAGACCCTGGTGGTGGATGGCCTTGCCGAAGTGGACAGCATGATCGCCGTGCAGAAGATGCTGCAGGGGATGGCCAACGTCAGCAAGGTGGCGATCGGCAAGCTGGAGGGGGATCAGGTCACCTTCAACTTTACCCTGCAAGGTGAGCAGGCCGAGCTGGTGCGGGCGCTGCAGCTCGAGAGTCGTTTGCACAAGGTTGACGATAATGGCAGCGGTTTGCGTTACCAATGGTCGCAGCCCTGATTTTATAAGGCTTTTGTAGACCGCCCGGCTTGTCCGGGCGGTTCTCTATCTGCCTTTGCGATGATACACTTAACCACAAATGTCACAGTCAAAGCCCAACGAGTGAAGCAACCGGCCCAACTGTCTTTAGCCGTACAACTACCGGATGATGAAACCTTCGTCAGTTTTTATCCCGGCACCAATGCTCATCTGATCACCGCCCTCAAGAACGCGGCCATCGGTCAGGGATCGCCTTTCCTCTATTTCTGGGGAGCCAAGGGATCCGGACGCTCTCATCTGCTCCACGCCACCTGTGCCGAGGTCAACGCCCGCGATGCAGCGGCGGCTTATCTCTCCCTCGATCAGTTTGAACAGCTCGATCCCAGCATGCTCGATGCCCTCGAAAGCCTGCCGCTGGTCTGTCTCGACAGCCTTGAGGCGATCGCTGGCAATGCCGTGTGGGAGCGGGCGCTGTTCGACTTCTACAATCGCTGGCAGGAGAAGGGCGAGGGGACGCTGGTGGTCACCGGCTGCAGCGCTCCGCGCAAACTGGGGCTGCAACTGCCGGATCTGGCCTCGCGCCTCGACTGGGGTGTCAGTTTTCATCTCGAAGAGCTGGATGATGAAGGCAAGCTCAGTGCCCTGCAGCTGCGTGCCGAGCTGCGGGGCTTCAAACTGCCCATCGATGTGGGCCGCTTCCTGCTCAACCGACTCTCCCGCGATATGCGCACCCTGCTCACCACCCTCAATCAGCTCGACAACGCCTCATTTCGCGCCAAGCGCAAGCTCACCATTCCCTTTGTCAAAGAGATCCTCGAGCTCTGAGAACCTGGCTACGTTCTTACTGCGAGGCCGTGAGCAAGGCTCATGTGCTGCTCGGAATCCTCATGTATCCATATACACTCCGGTTCCTGCGCTGCTCTTCACCTCGCTGACGACCTCTCGTCACAGACCGTGAACCGGTTCTATAGCTTTGTTCCTTCTCCCTTCGGGAGAAGGGCCTTTCAAAAAGAAACCCCGGCTTCAGGCCGGGGTTTTGCTATCTCAAGAGGGCTCTGCCTATCAGTGGAACTGATCTTCTTCGGTGGAGCCGGTCAGCGCGGTTACCGAGGATTGGCCACCCTGAATGACGGTGGTCACCTTGTCAAAGTAACCGGTACCGACCTCCTGCTGGTGTGCCACGAAGGTATAGCCACGGCTGGCGGCGGCAAATTCCGGCTCCTGCACCATCTCGACGTAGTGCTTCATCCCCTCGCCACGGGCGTACTGGTAGGCCAGTTCGTACATGTGGAACCACATGTTGTGAATACCCGCGAGGGTGATGAACTGGTACTTGTAACCCATGTCGGAGAGCGCTTGCTGGAAGCGGGCGATGGTGGCATCGTCCAGATTCTTCTTCCAGTTGAAGCTCGGGGAGCAGTTGTAAGCCAGGATGCGATCCGGGAACTTGGCCTTGATCGCTTCGGCAAATTTACGCGCTTCGTCCAGATCCGGCTTGGCGGTTTCACACCACACCATATCGGCGTAGGGGGCGTAAGCCAGACCGCGAGCGATGGCCTGATCGATACCGGCACGAACCTTGTAGAACCCTTCGGCAGTGCGCTCGCCAGTCAGGAAGTCTGAATCGTACGGATCGGCATCGGTGGTCAACAGGTCAGCGGCGTTGGCGTCGGTACGGGCGATCACTAGCGTGGTGGTGCCGCAGACATCGGCTGCCAGACGGGCGGCAACCAGCTTCTGCACCGCTTCCTGAGTCGGTACCAGCACCTTGCCGCCCATATGGCCGCACTTCTTGACGGAAGCGAGCTGATCTTCGAAGTGCACGCCAGCGGCGCCCGCTTCAATCATCCCCTTCATCAGTTCGAAGGCGTTCAGCACGCCGCCGAAACCGGCTTCCGCATCGGCCACGATCGGCAGGAAGTAGTCGATAAAGCCTTCGTCCTGCGGCCCAACCTTGTTGGCCCACTGGATTTGGTCGGCACGGGCGAAGGAGTTGTTGATGCGCTCCACCACTGACGGCACCGAGTTGGCCGGGTAGAGGGACTGATCCGGATACATGGTGGAGGACAGGTTGTTGTCCGCCGCCACCTGCCAGCCGGAGAGGTAAATCGCTTCGATCCCCGCCTTGGCTTGCTGCACTGCCTGACCACCGGTCAGGGCGCCGAGGCAGTTGACGTAGCCTTTTTTGGCGTCGCCGTGGATCAGTTCCCACAGCTTGTCAGCGCCGCGTTGGGCCAGGGTGTGCACCGGCTGCAAGCTGCCGCGCAGGTTCACCACATCTTCGGCGCTGTAGCCGCGCTTGATCCCTTTCCAGCGGGGGTTTTCCGCCCAGTCTTTCTCGATAGCCTGGATCTGTTGCTCACGGGTCAGTGCCATATCAGTTCCCTCTTTCATTGATTTCACGTTTCCATTGACTTGTTATTGGCGGGCTCCGCTGGGGAGGCCCGGAGTTCAGAGCCGCTCGTAACCGGGCAGCGTCAGAAAATCGATCAGGGTATCGGCGCAGGTGATCTCTTCCATCAGTTCGCTTGCCTCGGCAAAGCGTCCAGCCTGCCAGCGCTCGGTACCTACCTCGGCTTTGACCACCTCCTGCTCTTCGGCCAGCATCTGGCGGAACAGCTCCTTGGTCACCACTTTGCCGTTCGACAGGCTCTTGCCGTGGCGGATCCACTGCCAGATGGAGGTACGGGAGATCTCGGCGGTGGCGGCATCTTCCATCAGACCGTAGATGGGCACGCAGCCGTTGCCGTTGATCCAGGCTTCCAGATATTGCAGGGCGACCCGGATATTGGTGCGCATCCCCGCCTCGGTGCGCTCGCCCTCACAGGGGGCCAGCAGGTCGGCGGCGGTGATGGGGGCATCCTGCTCGCGCAGCACGCCGATCTGGTTCTTGGCGCCAGCCGCAATGGTGGCGTTGAACACCGCCATTGCCGTATCAGCGAGGCCGGGGTGGGCGACCCAGGTGCCGTCGTGGCCGTTGTTGGCTTCGCGCTCCTTGTCGGCTTTGACCTTGGCAAACACCTGCTCGTTGACGGCGGCATCCTTGGCCGGGATAAAGGCCGCCATGCCACCCATCGCCAGCGCACCGCGCTTGTGACAGGTCTTGATCAGCAGCCGCGAGTAGGCGGAGAGGAACGGCTTGTCCATGGTCACCACCTGACGATCCGGCAGGACGCGATCTGGGTGGTTCTTCAAGGTCTTGATGTAGCTGAAGATGTAGTCCCAGCGGCCGCAGTTCAGCGCCACTATGTGATCCTTCATCTGATAGAGCAGCTCATCCATCTCGAATACCGCCGGCAGGGTTTCGATCAGTACGGTGGCCTTGATGGTGCCGCGGGGCAGGCCGAACTTGTCCTCGGTCCAGGAGAACACTTCGCTCCACCAGCGCCCTTCAAGATGGCTCTGCAACTTGGGCACGTAGAAGTAGGGGCCCGAGCCTTTGGCCAGCAGCGCCTGATAGTTGTGCAGGAAATAGAGGGCAAAATCGAACAGGCCGCCGGGGATGGGCTCGCCATCGAAGGTGACATGTTTTTCCGGCAGGTGCAGACCACGCACCCGGCAGATGAGGACGGCCGGATTGGGGTTCAGGGTATAAGCCTTTCCTTCCGGACTGGTGTAAGAGACGGTGCCGTTGACCGCATCGCGCAGGTTGATTTGCCCCTCGATCACTTTATTCCAAGCGGGGGCCAGTGAGTCCTCGAAGTCCGCCATGAACACCTTGACGTTGGCGTTGAGGGCGTTGATCACCATCTTGCGCTCGACCGGGCCGGTGATCTCCACACGGCGGTCTTGCAGGTCGGCGGGAATGCCGCGAATGGTCCAGTCACCTTCACGGATGTGGGCGGTTTCCGGCAGGAAGTCCGGCAGCTCGCCGCCATCGATACGGGCCTGACGTGCCACACGTTGTTTCAGCAATTCCCCTCTTTGGGGAGCAAAACGTTCCACCAGTTCGGAGACCAGAGCCACCGCGTCCGGCGTCAGAATTTGCGCGTATTCGGGCAGCATCTCGCCCTGGATGCGAAGGCGGGCGCTGCAGTGGGTCTGAGCCGGTGCCGACATAAGGTTCACTCCTTTGAGAATTACATTTTGAACTTACTAACTACGACTAAAGTCGAATTCCTGTTCTTGCAAACTTCCCGTAACAGCGGGATAACACGATTGATAAGGTGCGAAATATTGTTGATTACGTCAACAGTTTTTTTTAAACGCCTGTTTTCTCGCTGTGGTTAAGTTTATGTTTTTTATTGTTTTATTGGATTGGTATAAAAGCTCTACGCAGATGGTTATGCTCCTGCTTTTTCCCATCGGACAACGGCTAATTTGGGCTGTTACCTGGCCTCTCATTTCGTAACTTATTACGTAATAAAATTACAAATGCAAAAACAAATCCCGACCTAACTCCAGGCTTTGCCAAAACAGCCGTATAAAGTGCGTTTGAATAAGGCAATGAAGGTTTTGCTATTGCTAGGGCTGGTTGGTGAACGCACGTTTTAAACTCGAGGTGGTGATGTGGGTTCTGTTGGCACCAGCGGCTGCAGCGATGGAAAGTGAAGCGCAATAACGTAGGTTTGTATCAGTTGCCGGGGGAAATGCCGGGGAGGGAGGGGGGAGAAGCTTCAGTCAATAATACTGCCATCCTCGATGGAATTAGCAGTTTGTCGTTTTTTGCTGATTTCTCGCCAAGGGCGGGAAACGGAGGGCGTTGAACAGGCGATGTGCCGGGGATTGAGCGGCCATCTGGCCGGGCTCAATAGTCATCATCCGGTTCGGCAAGATCGATCACATCGAGCTGGACGACCTGTTCATCTTCGTTTTCGGTATGGCAAGGGGTGTCGTGAGGAACGGAATAAAGCGCATTGGCGGGTGTGAGATCTGTGGTCTGGTGCATGCCTGGTCCTGTGTTGAACGCAAGCCGGACAGTGATCCCTTCACTGGTGTTTCCACCTCCCTGTTTTGTCTACCGGCGGAAAGTTGCGCATCTTAATGAGTTCGGCAAAAAGATTCAAGTGGTTCTGAGTGTTTTTTGTGCTTGATAGGCAGGCCGCGTCAGGAGGATAAATCGGAGACAAAAAAATAGCCCAGTCGTTTGACTGGGCTATTCTCGGGGAAAATGGTCGGTGTGAGAGGATTCGAACCTCCGACCCTCTACACCCCATGCAGATGCGCTACCTGGCTGCGCTACACACCGACGGAGTCAGACTCGGCTGACGGGGAAGAAGTCTAATAGCATGGCCAAACTGGTGCAACTCCTTTTTTATCATAGAGATGCCGATTGCTTCTTTATTGCTCAGTCGGGATGTGGCTTGGGTCTGACGCGCAGATTTGGCATAATCGCCGCCCTGTCACCGCGAGCTATTATGCCTGCTATCTATGGAATTATCTGACAGGTGTGGATAGCGGGAATGCAAACAGCACAATTGAACAATATAAAGAGGGGATGGGCGTGAAACCATCAGAGGTCCCAGAGACACAGAGTCAGGCACCAAGTCAGACCGCGCAGGACGAACAGTGGATGCGCCATGCCATGGCATTGGCCACCCGGGCCGAAGGGATTGGCGAGATCCCGGTCGGTGCCGTACTGGTGCTGGATGGTCAGGTGGTGGGCGAGGGGTGGAACCGCTCCATCAGCGAGCACGATGCCTGTGCCCATGCCGAGGTGATGGCAATCCGGGCGGCGGGCAAGCAGCTGGCGAACTACCGGCTGCTCGATACCACTCTGTATGTGACGCTGGAGCCCTGCTGCATGTGTGCCGGAGCGCTTATTCATAGCCGGGTCAAGCGGGTGGTTTACGGCGCCCGGGATCTCAAGACCGGTGCCGCAGGGTCGGTGTTCGAAATTTTGCAGGACCCGCGCCACAACCACAGGGTTGAGCTGACCGGCGGCGTGCTGGCTGATGCCTGCTCGGCCCAGTTGTCAGCCTTCTTCAAGCGCCGCCGTGCCGAGAAAAAGGCAGCCAAACAGGCGCTGCAACAATCAAACGATACCCTTTCCTGAATCAATCGGGGGCAGCGCAGGCTGCCCTTGCTGATTTCATTCATAAATATCTCTTTATAAACAATGCATTGCGATCGCCTTCCTTCGACATAATCCCCGCGTTTTTTTCCGCTAACAACCGCTGTTAAAGCGGTTCCGATGTAACAAAACTGTCATGCAACCGCCATATAATGCCGCGAAGCCTAGCTTACATTGAGGTCTTGCATGTCATCGGAATCGTTAAACCTGGTCATGGCGGGCAGTAGAAAACGCCGGATCAAGGATAAATTGGCCAAATATGGCGTCACCACAGGCGGAGCCCTGGTACTGGTGGCACTGTTGCTTATCTTCTTTTATCTGCTCTATGTGGTGAAACCCATCTTCAATGGCGCCTCCATGGAGCCGACCGCCTCGTTTACCCTGCCCGCCGCAGGGAAGACCGCCTGGCTCGGCGTGGAAGAGCAGAACGAGATCGGCTATCGCTTCAGCGATAAAGGGCAGGTGAACTTCTTTGCGGTGCAGGGAGATGACAAGATCAAGGTCGGCCAGTCACTGGGTCAGGCCCAGGTTGCCGGTGACATCACCACGGTGGCGACCCCGGCACCGGGCCAGCGGCTGATCGCCTACGGTTTTGCCGATGGCAAGGCGCAGGTCGTCCAGCCGGCGTTCAAGGTCTCCTATCCCAACGATGTGCGGGTGATTGAACCCAGCCTGCAATATCCCTTCGGCGAAGAGCCGGTGGTGATCGACCCGCAAGGGAAGGCGCTGCAGCTGATGGTGTTCGAAGCCACCAAGGACAAGATGGCGACCGCCGCCGTGACCGAAGATGGTCGTGGCGTGATGACGGTGATGAGCGGTGAGGAGAACTTCCTCTCCGGCGAGATTGAGTGGAGCAGTGAAAACTACACTATTCCGTCTCTGCCGCGCCATGTGGATCAGATGTTGCTGACTCCCAATCTGCGGATCCTGTTCGTGCGCGAGGGCAATCGCCTCTCCGTCTATGACATTCATAACCTGAGCGAAATCTCCCTGCGCAACGTGCTGGAGATCAATGCCTCCAACGCCAACGTGACCCGGGTTCAGCTGCTCTCCGGTGCCTCCTCGCTGCTGGTCGGCAATGACAACGGCGTCATCTCCCAGTGGTTCGAAGTGGCGAAGGATGGCAAACGCCAGTTCACCCAAATTCGTGACTTCAAGGGCGATGGTGCGGTGGATCTGCTGACTCCCGAGCACTTTCGCAAAGGCTTCATCAGTGCCGACAAGGACGGCATCATCAGCTTCTTCCACGCCACCGGCGAGACCAAGCTGCTGACCGAGACGGTGGAAGGGGGCGAACTCTCTGCCCTGGCCATCTCCCCCCGTCATAACCTGTTGCTGATGCAGCAAGGGAACACCTTCAAGCTGTTCTCGGTGGAGAACGAACACCCCGAAGTGACCTGGTCTGCCCTCTGGCAACAGGTGTGGTATGAAGGGTATCCGGAGCCCCAGTATGTGTGGCAATCCACCTCAGCCAGCAACGACTTTGAAGCCAAGCTGAGTCTGGTGCCGCTGGTATTCGGTACGCTGAAAGCCTCTTTCTACGCCATGGTGTTTGCTGTACCGCTCGGCGTGGCCGGTGCCATCTATACCGCCTACTTCATGTCGGCGGGGCTGCGCAAATACGTCAAGCCGACGGTCGAGATCATGGCGGCGCTGCCGACCGTTATCCTCGGTTTCCTGGCGGGTCTGTGGCTGGCACCCATCATCGAGGGGGCGCTGCCCGGGGTGATCCTGCTGCTGGTGCTGCTGCCGATGGGGATGCTGCTGACTGCGCTGATCTGGAACTATCTGCCAGAGCGAGGCAAGTCCTGGCTGCCGGAGGGGTGGCACGCCATCCTGCTGATCCCGGTGCTGCTGCTGATTGGCTGGGGTGCCTTCGCCCTGAGCCCGCTCATCGAGAATGCCTTTATGCACGGCGATTCGCGCATCTGGCTGACTCACGAAATGGGCATCAAGTTTGACCAGCGCAACTCGCTGGTGGTCGGTATCGCCATGGGCTTTGCGGTCATCCCCACCATCTTCTCCATCGCCGAAGATGCGGTCTTCTCGGTGCCCAAGCACCTGACCCAGGGCTCGCTGGCGCTGGGTGCCACCCCGTGGCAGACCCTGAGCCGGGTGGTGATCCTCACCGCGAGCCCTGGCATCTTCTCGGCGGTGATGATGGGCCTTGGCCGCGCCGTGGGTGAGACCATGATCGTGCTGATGGCTACCGGCAACACCCCCATCATGGACTTCTCCATGTTCCAGGGGCTGCGTACCCTCGCCGCCAACATCGCGGTGGAGATGCCGGAATCGGAAGTGGGCAGCTCCCACTATCGGGTGCTGTTCCTCGCCGCCTTCGTCCTGTTTGTGTTCACCTTTATGTTCAACACCCTGGCCGAGTTTGTCCGTCAGCGGTTGCGTGAAAAATACAGCTCGATGTAAGGGGCGACTCTGTAATGGACAAGGAATCGACAATGGGTAAGTGGTTTAAATCAGGGGCCCCCTGGATCTGGATGACCGGCGGTGCCGTCAGCCTGAGTCTGGTGGCGGTACTGGGTCTGCTGCTGCTGATCGGCTGGCGTGGTCTGGTCTACTTCTGGCCGCACCCCATCTATGAGTGGCAGCTGGAGGACGCGAGCGGCAACAAGAGCGTGCTGATCGGTGAGATCAACGATCGCGAGCTGGTGCCGGTGGAGCGACTGCGCGCCGCAGGTCTGCCGCTGGAAGGGGAAGAGCGCGAGCTGCTGACCCGCTATCTGGTCAAGACCGGCAACCGCGAGTTCGTTGACCTCGATTTTCGCTGGGTGCTGGAGACGGACATCAAGTCCCAGAGCCAGCCGGCCGAGCTGGCCATGGTTGAGCGTGCCACCAACGGCAACTTCTACGGCTATATCGTCGGGGTTAAAGAGGATGGCCGCGAGCTCACCTCGGATCTGCATCCTGCCCTGCAACGGGTGCTGGCGCGAGCCAATGCCCTCTCCGAACAAGCCAACGATCTGCAAAAAGGGGACATCGGCAGCATCAACTATCAACTGGAGCGGCTGCGCCTGAAAGAGCGCAAGGCCGAGCTGGATGAAAAGCTGACCGATCAGCTCAAAGCCGAACTGGCCAGCGAGCGTCAGGCCCTCAACGACCGCTATCAGGTGCTGGAAAAAGAGCTGTTCTCCCTGCGTGCCCAGGCGGACAGAGACAGCATCACGGTCAAGGATATGCGTGGCGAGCTGGTGACCATGCCGATGTCCAAGGTGCTGGATGTGGTATGGCCCAACGACATGAGCCTGCTAGCCAAGGTGGGCCACTGGTTCCACCAGATCGGCAAGTTCGTCTCTGACGATCCCCGTGAAGCCAACACCGAGGGCGGGGTGTTCCCGGCCATCTTCGGCACCGTCTTCATGGTGTTCCTGATGGCGATCATCGTGACCCCGCTGGGGGTGGTGGCGGCGGTTTACCTGCACGAGTATGCGGGCAAGAACAGCCTGACCAAGATCATCCGCATCGCGGTGATCAACCTGGCGGGCGTGCCCTCCATCGTTTACGGCGTGTTTGGTCTGGGCTTCTTCGTCTACACCCTCGGTGGTTCGCTGGATCAGCTGTTCTACCCGGAAGCGCTGCCGAGCCCGACCTTTGGCTCACCCGGCGTGATCTGGTCGGCGCTGACCCTGGCCATCCTGACCCTGCCGGTGGTGATCGTCTCCACCGAAGAGGGGCTGGCGCGGATCCCGAGCACCATCCGTCAGGGCTCGCTGGCACTGGGTGCCACCCAGGCCGAGACCCTGTGGCGCATCGTGCTGCCGATGGCGAGCCCGGCCATCATGACCGGCCTTATTCTGGCGATTGCCCGTGCGGCCGGTGAAGTGGCGCCGCTGATGTTGGTGGGGGTGGTGAAACTGGCGCCGACCCTGCCGATGGATGGCAACTTCCCGTATCTGCATGTGGAGCGCAAGTTCATGCACCTGGGCTTCCACATCTATGACGTCGGCTTCCAGAGCCCCAACGTCGAGGCGGCCCGCCCGCTGGTCTACGCCACCTCCTTCCTGCTGGTGACGGTGATCGTGGGCCTTAACCTGACCGCAATCGGCATTCGTAACCACTTGCGCGAGAAATTCCGGTCGCTGGAGCATTAATCCGGCGTCCTTGAGACAAGATCGAGAGAACAGATGTGCGGACCAAAGAGTGCCGCCATCTGTCAGCAGCAATCATGGCAGTCGCTGGCAAGAGTCCGGCTACTCCAGACTGATTTTGAGGTAAAAGATGATCAACGTAACGACCACGTCCACCCAGCACACCGCGCTGGACCTGCTCAACCTGAGCCCGGAGCAGACCGCGCTGGAGGTGAAGGATCTCAACCTGTACTACGGCAGCAAGCAGGCGCTGTTCAACGTCAACATGAAGATCCCCAAGGGGCAGGTGACCGCCTTTATCGGCCCGTCCGGCTGTGGCAAATCGACCCTGCTGCGCTGCATCAACCGGATGAACGATCTGGTGGAGATCTGCCGCATCGAGGGGGAGATCCAGCTGCACGGCCACAACATCTATGACAAGAGCGTCGATGTCTCCGCTTTGCGTCGTCAGGTGGGCATGGTGTTCCAGCGCCCGAACCCCTTCCCCAAGTCCATTTACGAGAACGTGGTCTATGGCCTGCGCCTGCAGGGGATCAACGATCGCCGCACTCTGGATGAAGCCGCCGAGCGCTCCCTGCGTGGTGCGGCCCTGTGGGATGAGGTGAAGGACCGTCTGCACGACAACGCCTTCGGTCTCTCCGGTGGTCAGCAGCAGCGTCTGGTGATTGCCCGTGCCATTGCCATCGAGCCGGAAGTGTTGCTGCTCGACGAACCGACCTCGGCGCTCGACCCCATCTCCACCCTCACCATCGAAGAGCTGATCAACGAGCTCAAGAGCCAGTTCACCGTGGTGATCGTGACCCACAACATGCAGCAGGCGGCGCGGGTGTCGGATCAGACCGCCTTCATGTACATGGGCGAGCTTATCGAGTACTCGGATACCAACACCATTTTCACTACCCCGGCCAAGAAGAAGACCGAAGACTACATCACCGGTCGTTACGGCTAAGGAGAGGAAAGGATGAACCTCAGCAAACAGATTGGCAGTCGGTTCCACGACTAGGGCATACTCGGAGCATCAAGGATTATTTGTATGGACAATATGAACCTCAATAAACACATCTCCGGTCAGTTCAATGCCGAGCTAGAGAGCGTGCGCAATCAGGTGCTGGTGATGGGTGGTCTGGTGGAGCAGCAGCTCACCGATGCCATCGCGGCGATCCACGATCAGGATCTCGATGCAGCGCGCAAAATCGTGGCCAACGACCACAAGGTCAACGCCATGGAAGTGGCGATCGACGAGGAGTGCACTCGCATCATCGCCAAGCGTCAGCCGACAGCGTCCGACCTGCGACTGGTGATGGCCATCATCAAGACCATCACCGATCTGGAGCGCATTGGCGACGTGGCCGACAAGATCGCCCGCATGCTGACCGACAACGCCAACAAGCCGCAGCCGCCGCTGGTGTCGCTGGAGAACATGGGCCGTCGCACCATCAAGATGCTGCACGATGTGCTCGACGCCTTCGCCCGCATGGATCTGGATGCAGCGCTGGCGGTCTACAAGGAAGATGACAAGGTAGACCGTGAGTACGAGTCCATCATCCGCGAGCTGATGACCTACATGATGGAAGATCCCCGCACCATCCCCCAGGTCCTCAACGTGTTGTGGGCGGCGCGTGCCATCGAGCGGGTCGGCGATCGCTGCCAGCACATCTGCGAGTACATCGTCTACTACGTGAAAGGCAAGGATGTGCGCCACACCAAGGCGGACGATCTGGGCTCCCTGCTGGGCAAGGGCTGACCGGAAGTGAATAAAAAGGCGCGTGAAGCGCCTTTTTTGTTGCATAACTGGTCGGAGTAAGATAAAGCCCCCAACTGGCTGTTTTCTGATAGAATACGTCCCCTGTGTGAGTCCCGGATGGACTCACGGTCCGGTCTCCCGGGCCCAGTTTGCCGTCTTGTGCTAAGGCGGGTGTAGCAATAGGTTCATCATGAGTTTTGCCGATAGTTTGTTCTTTTTAATGCTGCTGGTAGGCGGCAGTGTGTTTTTCTCCCTCTCCGAGATCTCTCTCGCCGCGTCTCGCAAAATCAAGTTGCAGGTGATGGCGGATGAAGGCAATCGCCAGGCCGAAAAGGTGCTGGCCCTGCAGGCCCAGCCGGGTAACTTTTTCACCGTGGTGCAGATTGGCCTCAATACCGTCGCCATTCTGGGCGGTATCCTGGGTGAGTCTGCCCTCAACCCCGCCATCAAGGAGATTGTCTCCCAGTTCTACCAGGGCCCCTGGCTTGGCGAGATCAGCTCCGGTGCCTCCTTCGTGTTCGTCACCGGCATGTTTATCCTGATCGCCGACCTGATGCCCAAGCGTCTGGCCATGACCATGCCCGAGCAGATTGCCGTGGTGGTGGTGCGCCCCATGCTCTTCTTCGTCACCGTGCTGATGCCGCTGGTGTGGGTCTTCAACGGGTTGGCCAACTCCCTGTTCCGCCTGCTGCGCGTCTCCACGGTGCGCAACGACGAGATCACCTCCGACGATATCTATGCGGTGATGGATGCAGGCGCTGAGGCCGGCGTTATCCAGCGCGAGGAGCATCAGCTCATCGAGAACGTGTTCGAGCTGCAATCCCTTGGCGTTACCTCCGCCATGACGGCCCGCGAGAGCCTGATCTACTTCACCCTGCAAGAGAGTGAAGAGAGCATCAAGGCGAAGATCGCCGAGCACCCTCACAACAAGTTTCTGGTCTGTGACCACAACCTCGACAGCATCAAGGGCTTCGTCGATGCCAAAGAGCTGCTGATCCGCGTCATCAGTGGCCAAAGCATCGATCTCATCGGCGGCAATCTGGTGCAGAACGTCATCATCATCCCCGATACCCTGAACCTCTATGAGGCGATGGAGTACTTCAAAAATCATCGTGGCGACTTTGCCGTGGTGATGAACGAGTACGCGCTGGTGGTGGGGATCGTCACCATGAACGACCTGATGAGTACCGTGATGGGCGAGTGGGCGACTCACGTGGTGGAAGAGCAGATCGTCCAGCGTGACGAGAACTCCTGGCTGGTGGACGGGGTGACCCCTATCTCCGACGTGATGCGCGCCTTCGATATCGAAGAGTTCCCCGAGAACCAGAACTACGAGACCATTGCCGGCTTCATCATGTATATGCTGCGCAAGATCCCCAAGCGCACCGACTCGGTCAAATACGCCGGTTACAAGTTCGAAGTGGTGGATATCGACAGTTACAAGATTGATCAGCTGCTGGTTACCCGGGTCGAACCGGCTGTGGCCGAGAAGCCAGCTCAGGAATCGTAAAAGGAGCGACATAAGAGTCATGAAGATGCAGTCTCATTCCCGTGCGCTGGCCTGTGTCGCGCTCGCCCTGGCACTGGGTGCCTGTAGTCAGAGTGCGCCGCGCAAAGCCACAGTGGCAGCCAAGCCGGTTGCCCCCAAGCCTGCCGTGGTGGTGCCGCAGCCGGATCCCGATGCGGTGGTGCAAAGCGGCATGGCAGAGCCGAGCCCGGTCTTTGATGAGCAGTATCATGGCCCGGATCAGGGGTCGCTGGAGTCGGTGACCGCCCTGTTTGCCCGTGGCTACATCGAGTCCGCCATGCGCGAGACCATGCTGGCGGCGGTGCACAACGACTATCCTCTGCTCGGCATGCGGGATGTGCGGTTGACCGATCCGGTCTCCAAATTCCTCACCTCCGAGCATGCGGCCACCACGGCCCATGACTACCTCTATGCGGGTGTACAGCGTCGCCTCGGTCGTCCTCTCAGCCCTGCCCAGTGGGAGCAGATCTGGCGCGGTCTGCCGCAGCAGGGTCGGGTCTCGGACTGGGTCAAGCAGATCAAGCGAGTGCTGGCCGGGCGTTAAGTCGCCAGCGGATCAAGATTGTGATGAGGCCACCTTCGGGTGGCCTCTTGCATTTCTGCGTTTGCCTCGCCGTTTGCACGCTGATTTCTGCTGATACTGATTGCCGCCCGTGGCACTTTGTTTTATCTTGTTTTGGCCATCTAAACATCTATATGTTTTTATGGCTGTATAATAAAAGGGCTTCCCAGGATGAAGCAGGACGATCTGCAGCGATTCGATGCGAAACCGCAGATCAACAAAACAAACAGATAAATACGCAAATAAACAACGCATATAACAAAGAGACACGACAGATGAAAACCAGGGAATTGTGGGTGCTTGATGGGGGCATGGGGCGCGAGTTGGCACGGCGGGGGGCACCGTTTCGTCAACCCGAGTGGTCGGCGCTGGCCTTGATGGAGGCGCCAGAGACGGTGCGTGACGTGCATCAGGCCTATGTGGCTAGCGGGGCCAGGGTCATCACCACCAACAGCTATGCGCTGGTGCCGTTTCATATCGGCGATGAGCGTTTCTTTGCCGACGGGGAGGGGTTGGCAGCGCTGGCTGGTCAGCTGGCCCGTGAGGTGGCTGACGAGCAGAAGGGCGCCGTGCAGGTGGCGGGTTCTCTGCCACCGCTCTTTGGCTCCTACCGTGCCGACCTGTTCAAGGCGGACCGGGTGAGCGAGCTGGCCACACCGCTTATCCGGGCGCTATCCCCTTATGTGGATATCTGGCTGGCCGAGACCATGAGCCTGATTGCCGAGCCACTGGCCCTGAAAGCGCTGCTGCCTGATGACGGCAAGCCGTTCTGGGTCTCCTTCACGCTGGAAGATGAGGCGCCGTGCAACGAACCGCGACTGCGTTCCGGCGAGCAGGTGGCCGATGCGGTAACCTCGCTGGTGGCGGCCGGGGTCGATGCCATCCTGTTCAACTGCTGTCAGCCCGAGGTGATTGAGGGGGCGCTCGAGGTGGCCAGCACCCGATTGCAGGCGCTGGGCCGCGCTGACATTCGCCTCGGTGCCTATGCCAACGCCTTCCCGCCGCAACCCAAAGAGGCCACCGCCAACGACGGGCTGGACGAGATCCGCGCCGATCTGGGGCCGCTGGATTATCTCGGCTGGGCCGAGCGCTGGCGCGGGGCCGGGGCGAATTTGATCGGCGGTTGCTGCGGTATCGGCCCCGAGCATGTTCAGGCGCTGAGCAGCCGGCTGCGCTAAGGAGCTTCCATGAAAGAGAACAAGATTGGGCTCTGGTCTCTCACCGCGCTGGTGTTCAGCTCCATGGTGGGGGCGGGGATTTTTAGCCTGCCCCAGAACATGGCCGAGGTGGCAGGCGCCCGCGCCGTGCTGATCGGCTGGGGTGTGACCGGGGTGGGCATCCTGGCGCTCGCCATGAGTTTTCTCTATCTGTCGCGGCTCAGGCCGGATCTCGACGGCGGCATCTATAGCTTCGCCCGCGCCGGTTTTGGCGATCTGGTGGGCTTCTTCTCCGCCTGGGGATATTGGCTCTGTGCCACCATCGGCGTGGTGGGCTATCTGGTGATCGCCTTTGCGGCGCTGGGCAGCTTTATCGATACCCCCGAGCAGATCTGGTTTGGTGATGGCAATACCCTGGCGGCGTTTGTCGGTGAATCCTGCATCCTCTGGGCGGTGCACCTGCTGGTGGCCCGTGGTGTGCAGCAGGCGGCGTTGTTCAATCTGGTGGCGACTCTGGCCAAGAGCCTGCCGCTGCTGCTGTTTATCCTGTTCGCCTGCTACTGGTTCGATCCGGTCACCTTCGCGGCGGATCAGCAGGGCAGCACCCTGGCGGTGCCGGTCTCCGAGCAGGTGCGCAACACCATGCTGATCACCCTCTGGGTCTTTACCGGCATCGAGGGGGCGGCAGTGCTGTCGGCCCGCGCCAGAAACCGACGGGATGTGGGCACGGCCACCGTGCTCGGCGTGGTGTTGGCGCTGCTGCTCTATGTGCTTATCTCGGTGCTGGCGCTGGGGATATTGAGTCGCCCCGAACTGGCTGCCCTGCCCAACCCCTCCATGGCAGGGCTGATGGCCCAGATGACCGGCTCCTGGGGCAAGGTGCTGATCAGTGTCGGCCTTATCGTCTCGGTGCTCGCCTCTTACGTGAGCTGGACCCTGTTCTCGGCCGAGGTGCCGTTCAGCGCGGCCCGTCACGGTGCGTTTCCCGCCATCTTCCGGCGCCAGAACCGCAACGGCACCCCCATCGCATCGCTCTGGCTCACCAGTCTGACGGTGCAGACATGCCTGCTGTTGGTGTGGCTGCTCGGCAAGGGCTACACCAGCTTATTGCTTATCTCGACCTCGATGATCCTGGTGCCCTACCTGCTGATCGGCCTGTTTCTGCTCAAGCTCTCGTTCAGCAGGAAGGGGGACGGAGGGCAGGGCCAGAGCCTGATGCGGACGGTGGCACTGGTATCGAGTGGTTACGGCTTCTGGCTGCTCTATGCCGCCGGGGTGGAGTATCTGCTGCTCTCCTTACTGCTCTACGGGCCGGGCCTGCTGCTGTTTCTCTACAGCCGCCGTCAGCTGGGGGCGGATCTGCGCCTGAGCGGCCGCGAGCGATGGCTGGCCGGAGTGACCTTGCTGAGCCTGATCCCCGCCGTCTGGTCGTTCGCCCATCTCTGATATCGAAGATGTGATTGACCATATAAAGAGAGCGCCACCGTGGCGCTCTCTTTGTTATCAGGGACTGGTTATCAGGGACTTGCTATCCGGACTTTGTTATTTGGGGCGAGGGCTCAGCGACTGGCAGGCCCGGCCGGTTTGCCAAACAAAACGGCGAGCTTTTGTCGCCATGGCAGGCCTCGGGCATCACGCAGCATGTCGCGCCACTCATGGAAGGTGAGAGTGAGGGGGTTGAAGCTGTGGATCGGCTTGGTGATGCCAAAGCGACACGGCTCGGCCGGGTCTTCTTCGACAAAGGTGCCGAACAGCCGATCCCAGATAATCAGCACCCCGGCAAAGTTGCGGTCTATGTACTTGGCGTTGCTGGCGTGGTGCACCCTGTGGTGGGAGGGGGTGTTGAAGATCCACTCAAGCCAGCCGAGTTTGCCCACCACCTGGGTGTGGACGAAGAACTGGAAGCCCAGGTTGAGCAGCACGGTGGCGACCACCGCCTCGGGCGGGAAGCCGATGACAATCATCGGGATCCAGAACAGCCACATGCCGGAGATTGGGTACATCAGGCTCTGGCGAAAGGCGGTGGAGAGGTTGAGTCGCTCCGAGCTGTGGTGCACCACATGGGACGCCCACAACCAGCGCACATGGTGGCTGGTGAAGTGGAACAGCCAGTAGCAGAGATCCTGCAACAGGAACAGCAGCAGCACGCTCCAGAGGTTCAGCTCGATATCGAACAGCCGCCAGCCCCAGAGGGTGTCATACAGATAAGCGATGGCGATGGCCGCCAGCGCATCGCCTCCCTGATGCATCAGGGCCAGCGCGGCGTTGGCGAACAAGTCTCGCCACTGGTAGGTGGCGGTGGGGAAGGCGGCGCCATGTTTGCGCAGGTAGAGCATCTCCCAGCCGACAAAGGCCAGAAAAATCGGGGAGAGGTAGAGCAGAAGCAGTTGCACATCCATAGCGGCCATCCATTCAGAGCAATTGCTCTCCAGCATAAAGGATGGCTTTAATAATTCATTAACATTTTCCGTCGGCGTAGAAATAGCGGAAAAGAGGGTGCTGCAACCGCAGAGGAAGGCACGGCGGATGGCTATGCTTGATGCAGGCTTGTTCAGGAGGATCTGGCTTATGCGCGTATGGTGCTGCTTGTTGCTGGGGTTGTGCATGATGGCGCACGCCAAGACCCGGGTCGAGATCCTGGCGGATGCCGCCTATCCCCCCTACTCCTGGCAGGAGGGGGAGGAGGTCAGGGGTATCTATGCCGATATCATTCGTGAAGTGACAGCTTCCATGAGTGACTATGAGGTGGTGCTCAAACCCATGCCCTGGCGCCGCGGCCTGAGCCTGGTGGAGCGGGGCAGTGCGTTTGCCATTTTCCCTCCCTACTATCTGCCCGATGCTCGCCCTTATATCTGGCCCTACTCCCAGCCGATACTCGATGAAGAGCTGGTAGTGATGTGCGGCGCCAGTGTGGCAGCCAATACCCCGCAGGCACGGTTTCCTGATGACTACAGCGGTCTTCGCTTCGGAATCAATGCCGGTTTCACCGTGGGAGGCGATCTCTTCTGGCAGGCAGTGAAAGAGAAGCAGATCGATGTGGAGGAGGTGAAAAGCAATCGGGAAAATCTGCTCAAGATAGTGCGTGGCCGTATCGACTGCACCGTCAATGACCGTATCTCGCTGCTCTATGAACTGTTCAAAATGATACAGGGATCGCAACTGGCGGTGACCGATATGTCCTTGCTCAAGCAGGGCCCCGTGCTCAGCAAGGAGCAGGGGTTTCTCGGTTACAGCCGCAAGGGGGAGTTCCCCTACAAGCAGGCCTTTATCGAGCAGTTTGACAAGGAGCTTTACCTGCTCAAGAAACGTGACGGGGTGAGGAGCATCGTGGAGCGCTATCTGGGAAAGTCCCCGCGCTGAGCCGATGAGAGGGGGACTCGGGTTCAGCGGATGGGGGGCTCCTGCATGAAGAACACCCTGCATGAAGAACAAGAAGAGGGACCCTGGGTCCCTCTTCGTCTATCCACTGTGTTGTGGTCGCTACAGCACCTGACTCAGGAACTGGCGCAGACGCGGAGAGGGGGGATTGTCGAAGAAGTCGGCAGGCTTCTCATCCACCAGCAGTTCGCCACTCTCCATAAAGAGCACCCGATCCGCCACTTCGCGGGCAAAGCCCATCTCGTGGGTCACCACCACCATGGTCATCCCCTCGCGGGCCAGCCCCTTCATCACATCCAGCACTTCACCCACCATCTCGGGGTCCAGCGCACTGGTCGGCTCGTCAAACAGCATGATGCGCGGCTGCATGGCGAGCGCCCGGGCGATCGCCACCCGCTGCTGCTGACCGCCGGAGAGCTGGGACGGGTAGCTGGCCGCTTTCACCGACAGTCCCACTTTCAGCAGCAGCGCCTTGGCTCTGTCTTCGGCATCACGGCGCGACAGGCCGCGCACCTTCTGCGGGGCGAGGGTGATGTTGTCCAGTACCGTCAGGTGGGGGAAGAGGTTGAAGGACTGGAACACCATGCCCACCTCTTCCCGCAGCTTGTTGACGTCGCCCGGCTCGGTCAGGCAGATGCCATCGACCACGATGTTGCCGTCGTTGATGGTCTCCAGTTGGTTGAGGGTGCGCAGGAAGGTCGATTTGCCCGAGCCGCTGGGGCCGACGATCACCACCACTTCCCCTTCAGCCACCTGGGTGCTGACGTTTTTCAGGGCGTGCACCTCGGTGCCGTAGAACTTCTCTACGCCGGTCGCCTTGATGATGGGATCAGTTGCTGTACGCATATTTCGCCTCCAGAAAACGAACCGGGAAGGCGCTGGGGGTACCGGTGATGGCAGCACTTATCGATGCCTGTTGCACCTTGATAATGGGATCAGTTGCTGCGCGCATATTTCACCTCGAGACGACGCACCAGGAAAGAGAGGGTGCCGGTGAGCACCAGATAGAGCAGGGCCACGGTAAACCACACCTCGAACGGGCTGAAGGTGGAGCTGACCACCTCGCGTCCCGCCTTGGTCAGATCGGTGATGGAGATGACCGAGACCAGCGAGGAGTCCTTGATCAGGTTGATGAACTGGCCTGCCAGCGGCGGCAGCACCCGTTTGAACGCCTGCGGCAGAATGACGTAGCGCATGGTCTGGGCCGAGGTCATACCCAGGCTGCGGCCCGCCTCCATCTGCCCCTTGTGGATGGAGCTGATACCGGCGCGGACGATCTCCGCCACATAGGCGCCGGTAAAGACCGCCAGCGCGGCGACCCCGGCGGTGAAGCGATCGAGGTTCAGCACGGTGCCGATAAAGAAGTAGACGATGAAGATCTGCACCAGCAGCGGCGTGCCGCGGATGAGCTCCACGTAAGTGACCGCCAGATTGCGCAGGGCTGGGTTGGGGGAGAGACGCGCCAGCCCGGCCAGCGTGCCGAGCAGGATGGCGAAGATGCCCGCCACCAGCGAGAGCTTGACGGTGACCCAGACGCCCCAGGCGATGGGGCCTGCGGTCCAGCTCAGCTGGGTGTCGAGGGTATCGCCACGAAAAATGGTATCCCCTTCGGCGACTTGTACGCCGGTGCTGGCGATGGCTTGCCGCACATTGGGGTCGAGATCGTCTTGCAGGAACAGCTTGCCCTTCTCGGCCTCGCTGGTGCCTGCAATCACGGTGCCGTCAAATTCGGCCAGATTCTTCTGTTCCGCCTGATAGGCGATGTATTGGGGAATGCGTTCCCAGCGCCAGGTGTAATCCACGGACTGGACAGCCTTGTAGATGCCGAATACCGCAACCAGCAGCATCAGCAGGAAGACGCCCTGCCAGAGTAGCTGATTGGGCTGTTTTTCCATCTGTCTTGTCGGTTTGGGTGTGTGCACAGTCACAACCTCTTCTCGTTATTGTGTGGGGAGCTGCGTGGTGCAGGGGCGGCATATGCCGCCCCCCGGAGGTTATTTGAGCTGGTTCAGCCAGGTATTGGATTCGAACCACTTCTTGTAGAGACGGTCGTAGCTGCCATCGCCCTTGATCTGGCGCAGGTAGTTGTTAAACCAGTTGAGGGTGTCCTGATCCCCTTTGCGGATGGCCCAGGCCAGTGGCTCGAAGGTGAACGGCTTGTCGAGGTGCACCACGGCGCCCTGATTCTGGGAGGCGAAGATGGCGTTGTAGGGCAGGTCATAGACGAAGGCATCGACCTTGCCGTTGATCACTTCCAGCTTGGCGTCATCCTGGGTTTCAAACTGCAGCAGGGTGGCTTTGGGGATCAGGCGCTTGACCGCCTGCTCGCCGGTGGTGCCGAGCTTGACCGCGATCTTGTACTTGGGATCGTTGAGGTCGGTGAAGGATTTGATTTCGCCCGCTTTCTCTTTGCGCAGGACTATGGTCTGGCCGACCACGATGTAAGGATCGGCGAAGTTGACTCGCAGGTTGCGCTGGGGAGTGACGGTCATGCCGCCCATGATGACGTCGAACTTGTTGGTCAAGAGCGCCGGAATGATGCCATCCCAGGCGGTGTTGACGAACTCGACCTTCACGCCCATCTCTTTGGCGACCATCTTGGCCAGATCCACGTCAAAGCCGATGTATTGGCCCTGCTTGTTGGTCATTTCAAAGGGTTGATAGCCCGCATCGAAGCCAACTCGCAGCACGCCGCGTTCGAGCACGGCATCCAGGGTGGACGTGGGGGCTGGGGTCGGCGCCGCCGTGGCGATCCCGCAAAACAGCAGGGTAGAAAGAATCAGTTTTTTGATCATAAGTGACGTCTCTGTCGGTGGTGTGTTCGGCCTTGAACCTGATCCCGTGCGACTCCGTGGCACAAGAGACTGCTGCATCCGGCAACAGGCAAGACAGGATGAATGTCTTGAGCGGGACAAAAGCCCCATATGAGATGCTATGAATAGTGGTTGAGTGAAAAATGTACCAAAAACAGATTGTGTCAGAAGACTCAACAGGTTAGAGACATTTATTGCTCATGGCTTCATTCATAAAATCACACGAAAACAACATATCTATCTAATGGGGTGGGTTCAAGCCCAAATTGTGCCCAAGACATTTTGTTACATAGCGAGGGGCTCGCATGTGGCTTTTGTCGGGGGGATCTCATCAGCGGGTATGCATCGAGCCTGTGGTGACGGAATGGCGATAGTGATCCAGCAGCGCGAAAAACCGGCGAACAGGATGTTTTTATTGTGAAAACAGTCAGGTCCCTCTGGGTCTAGGCAAACGCTTCTCATATACTCAGTTACCCTCTCTGTATGGCTTTGGTATGGACGCCTCACTACTGCTCAAGCTGGATATTTTTACCTTGATGATCATGGCCTTGTGTGGCTATTGTCTCGGTTTCCTCACGCTCACCATCATTCGCGTGACTCACCACGATATTCCCGGCGTCGGGGTCTGGTGGTGGTCCAGCCTGTTTGCCATGCTGGGTCAGGCGGGATTCGCCAGTCTGCTGCTGACCCCCACGCCTTATGGCTCCTGGGTTGGCAATGTATTCCTGATTTTTCATGTGTTGTTGCTGCTGGTCGCCCAGCGCTGTTTCTTCCGTCAACCGCCCGGCTGGCGCGCTTGCTGGGGGTTCATCCTGCTGTTTGCCGCCATCATGACCTGGTCGGTCGCCATCGATGGCCGGATTGCGGTGCGGGTGATGATCAGCAGCGCCACCTTCCTCGTGCTCAGTACGCTGATCATCTGGCAGCTCTGGCGCCACGGCCGCCCTGATTATCAGGTGGCGGTCTGGGTGCTGATTGGCCTCAATCTGGTGCTGATTGCCATGACCCTGATGCGGATATGTGCCGTCTGGGGCGAGGTGATTGAAAGCCCGTTCCAGCGCCAGCTGTTCAATGTGTTGCCCTATGTATCCATGCTGGTGGGCAGCTCCATGCTTACCTTCGGGGTGCTGCTGCTCTGCAACCAGCACCGGGCGCTGGAGCTGCGCTATCAGGCCAGTCATGACCCGCTGACCGGGTTGTTCAATCGTCGCGGTTTTATGGAACGTCTGGCCCGGGGACGGCCGGCACAACAGGGGGCGTTGGTGGTGCTCGATCTGGATGATTTCAAGCAGGTCAACGATCGGCATGGTCATGAGGTGGGCGATCGGGTGCTGGAGCGGGTCGGGCTGGCGCTGCGCGAGCTGGAGGGGGTGTTGGCCGGTCGCTTTGGGGGCGAGGAGTTTGTGCTGTTGTTTCGCCATGCCACCGCAGAGGAGGCGATCGCCCGTTGCCAGTCACTGCTGGTTCAGCTTGCGGCCAGCGAGGTAGAGGGGATCCATATTACCGTCAGCATGGGGGTCGCCCACTGGCAGGGAGAGTGGCATTTCGACCACCTGTTCCGGCGCGCCGATGACGCCCTCTATCGGGCCAAGCGGGAAGGGAAGAATAGGGTCTGTCAGGCGGCCTGAGGCAGGAATAGATTCAGGGATAAAGGCAGGGCGCGGTGATCCGCGCCCTGCCTACTTCCGCTTGCCGGATCTGGCTTGCCAGATGCCAGCCGTTACTCTGACGCTGCTTGAGCCGTTCTGGGGGCCTGCGCCTTGAGGAAGGGGAGCAGCAGCAGGGCCGAGACGCCGGCCGCCACCGAGATCACCACGAAGAAGCCGTTCCAGTGCCAGATCTCCATCACCTTGGCCAGCGGATAGCCCGACAGCGCCGCCCCCATGTAGGCAAAGAGACCGACAAAGCCGGTGGCCGCCCCCGCCGAATTTTTATGGGAGCACTCCGCCGCTGCCATGCCGATCAGCATCTGCGGGCCAAACACGAAGAAACCGATGGTAAAGAAGCAGGCCGCCTGCATCACATAGCTGAAGAAGGGCATCAGCCAGAGCGATCCCACCGCCAGCAGGATCCCCACCGCAAAGATCAGGTTCATCGGGCCACGGTTGCCGTTGAACAGCTTGTCCGATCCCCAGCCCGCCACCAGGGCGCCGATAAAGCCCCCCACCTCGAACATCGAAATAGCCGAGTTGGCGCTCATCAGATTGAAGCCACGCTGCTCGGTCATATAGAGGTTGCCCCAGTCGTTGATGGCGGTGCGCACCACATAGACCAGCACATAACAGCAGGCCAGCAGCCAGATATAGGGGTTGCCCAGCACATATTTGCGCAGGATCTGGCGGTGGGAGAGCCCCGCATCCTGGGTCTGCTGGGCCAGCTCCATGGCGTCCTTGCGCCACTCGCCCACAGTCGGCAGCCCCATGGCGCTCGGGGTATCCCGCAGCCGCCAGCAGAGGAACAACCCCGCCACGATGGCGATAAGGCCGGGCACTATCATGCCGTAGCGCCAGCCATGTTGCAGGGCAATGGTGCTGACGATAAGGGGGATGAGCGCCCCGCCGACGTTGTGGGCGGTGTTCCAGGCCGACCACCAGACTCCGCGCTCGGTGCGCGAATACCAGCTGGTGAGCAGCTTGGAGCAGGGGGGCCAGCCCCAGCCCTGAAAGAAGGCGTTGGCGACCCAGAGGGCGGCAAACATCCAGAGTGCCGACGAGAGGCCGAACAGGATATTGATGACCCCGGTGGCCATCAAGCCAATCCCCATGAAGTAGCGCGGGTTGGCGCGGTCGCTGATGATGCCGGAGAAGAACTTGGAGCAGCCGTAGGTGATGTAGAACAGGGTCCAGAGCATGCCGATGTCGGACTTGTCCAGCATCCCGCTCGCCAGCATGTCCGGCATGGCGAAGTTGAAGCTCTTGCGGGTGAAGTAGAAGACCGCATAGCCCAGATACATGGTCAGCAGCAGATGCAGTCGCCAGTGGCGATAAGTGGCATCAATCTCGGCCTGCTCACGAATGAGCGGCTGGGGCGGCGCGCTTCTCATAAAACTCAGCACAGGCTGGCCCTCCGGTGGTGATTAGCCATGACTCTCTTCCCGTCTGCGACTGGGCAGGTTGACCGTCAGCTGGGTGCCGTGGATGCAGGAGAGTTGCATGCTGCCCCCGAGCGCCTGTACCCGCTCGCGAATGCCGAGCAGGCCATAGCCCTGTTGCGGCCGACTCTGTGGCAGGCCGCGGCCATCATCTTCCAGCACCAGTTGCAGCTGCTCGCCGCTGGCCCGGGCGCGAATGGTGACCGAGTGGGCATTGGCATGTTTGACCACGTTGTTGAGCCCCTCCTGACAGACCCGAAACAGGGTGACCCGCTGGGCATCGGAGAGATCCCCATCCGCCAGCTGCCACTCCAGCCGGGTGACGATGCCGTGACGCTCCAGCTCCAGCTCCCGCAACAGACTGCGTACCGCCTGCTCCAGAGTCATGTCGTCGAGCTGACGCGGGCGCAGCCGCCCGAGCAGACCGCGTACCGCGTCATAGATCCCGAGCGACAGCGTGTCGATGAGGGCGCTGCTCTGGCCCACCCCGGCGTTGTCGGGGGCGAGGCGGCGCACTATGCCAGCCTGGGTACGAATGGCTGTGATGGTCTGGCCGATGTCGTCGTGCAGCTCGCGCGCCACCTCCTTGCGGATACTCTCCTCGGTCTCCAGCAGCCGCTCGGTGAGCTGGCGATTATGGGCGAGCTGGCGGGTCAGCGCCTGATTGAGTTCGCGCTGGCGCTGGATCCCGGCGCCGAGCAGCAGGCCGGTGAGGCTCTGGGCCAGCAATGAGAGCAGCAAGTCGAGGGGGTGATCGTGCCAGGCCTGACTGGCCAGCAGGGCGATGGTGTTCATCAGGGTGGCGAGCAGCGCCCCCTGCCAGCCGTAGCGCCACGCCATGGCGATGATGGGGATGGCCAGACAAAACGGGGTGAAGCGCACCAGCGAGTTGGGCAATCCCAGTTGCAGCCAGAGGCTCAATATGAACAGCAGCAGATACCAGACCAGATGGCGAAAGCGCCACTCCACCGGCTGATCCACCAGCGCAGGCCCCAGCGGCACCCAGGTGGCGCGGGTGAGGTAGTGCCAGATCAGCATGCAGGTGGAGGTGAGGGTCAGCCCGCCGGTCAGGCTGAGCAGCAGGGCCGAGAGGCCATCTTCCCCGGCCAGATGCCAGAGCAGGGCTTGCAGCAGCGCCGCCGCCGTGACGGTGGCGAGCAGCAGCAACAGTTGCTGCCAGTCGTTGCGCACCTGTTGGCGACGGGCAATCAGCAGCGGTAGCAGGGTCAGCAGACTGCCCGCGACCAGCCACGGCCAGTGGGGGAGCCCTACCTCCAGATTGAGCCAGTAGAGCAGCAGCCCT
The DNA here is from genome assembly GCF_027707745.1 of Aeromonas sp. QDB23. Classification (NCBI taxonomy): domain Bacteria; kingdom Pseudomonadati; phylum Pseudomonadota; class Gammaproteobacteria; order Aeromonadales; family Aeromonadaceae; genus Aeromonas; species Aeromonas sp. QDB23. Next base: position 15,790 of record NZ_JAPCJA010000010.1, on the reverse strand, counting down.
TCGCACAGCAACAGCGGCGGCCAGTAGTGGCCGGGACTTTGCAACAACAACCCGAGGCGAAGGCCGAAGGGGAATAGCAGCACCGCCAGCGCCGGGCCACCCGCCAGATGCAGGCTGATGCTCCAGAGGCAAAACCAGCCGGCGGCAAAAATGAAGCAGGCCGCCAGCGCGATGGCGACATAGCTGGCAAAACGGGAGATCACCAGCTATCCAGCATGCGGTGGGCCAGCTCGACGTTGTTGCTGACCTTGAGCTTGTCCATCAGGTTGGCGCGATGGACGTGGACGGTTTTGGGGGAGAGGCCGAGCTGCTCGGCGATGGCCTTCACCTCCAGCCCCTGTGCCAGCAATTGGGCAATCTCCCGCTCCCGATTGGTGAGGGGATCCCGGCTGCTGCTGGCCAGTTTCTGGGCGATGTCCGGCGTCAGATAACACCCCCCCTGGGCGGCGGTGCGCACCGCGGCGATCAGCTCGTCCGGACTGCAGCGCTTGGAGAGAAATCCTTTGGCACCGGTCTGCAGTGCCTGCTCGATGAGGGCGGGGCTGTCGTGTACCGAGAGCATCACCACCGCGAGACCGGAGGGGAGCTGCTTGAGCAGATCCAGCCCCGATTGGTCGGGCATCGAGATGTCGCAGACGCAGACTCGCGCCCCGCTGCCGGGCAGGCCGGCAAGGGCGTCGCTGGCGGAGCCGAATTCGGCGACCACCTGCAGGTCGGGCTCCAGATTGAGCAGTTGGGCAAAACCGGATCGGACGATCTGGTGATCGTCGATGAGGGCAATTTTTATCATGATGTCAGCCTGAAATTCGGTGCGTCATGACCATGACGCGGCCAACAAGATACCTGCCCCCTGAGTCAGGCTCAAGGGGCGGAGGACGATAGGGGAAAAATCGGCCCGATAAGCAAGGGAAGCTTGATCGGGATCAGGCTGTGCGGGCTGGCCTGCCCGCAACCGGAGTCAGCGGTGCAGCTCGCCGGCGCGCTCCGGCTGATAGACCACTTCCAGAATTTCTACCTCGATGGTGCGACCGGCGGGACCCGGCCAGGCGATGCTGTCGCCCACTTTCAGGCCGAGCAGGGCACTGCCCACCGGCGCCAGTACCGAGATGTTGCTCTCGTCACCCTTGGCATCGCGCGGGTAGACCAGGGTGAGGCAGAACTCGTTGCCGCTGCTCTGCATCTTGAAGCGCACCTTGCTGTTCATGGTGACCACGTCCGGCGGCATGTCGGCCGGTTCGCGGATCTCGGCGCGATCCAGCTCCTCTTGCAGGGCCAGATGCTGCGGGTGGTTGCCGAGCAGTTGTTCGATACGGTCCAGATCAAGGCTGGAGATAACGAGATGAGGTTGTTTCATAGGATATTCCTTATCAATAGCAGAGAGGCCAGGCCGACAAGGGAAGGCTGGCCAGTACGCTGGATGTCACACAATGGTTTACACAGATTCAAAACAGTGAAAATGCCATGCCCCCAAACGACTCGCGGCCGAAGGAGCGAGGCGGGGGCTCAGCAGGGTGTGAGCAAATGCGAGGAAATAACGAGTATTTTCATGGGGCTACCATAACCATTCTGGCTGGCCTTGGCAACCGTGACTGAGTGACTACTCAGGAGCCTGATAGTTGTACTGACGGATGATCCGCGCCAGGGTGCCATCATGGCGCATCTCGTCGATCACGGCTTGCCAGCGACGACCTTCGGTGAAGGGGAAATCCTTGCTGGCCGCGACATAAAACTGGGTGCGCATCAGGGTCTCCCCGCGTACCAGCAGGTCGGTCGGCAAAGCACCAAGGCGCTGGTTGTAGAGGATGGCGTTCCAGGCGGCCACCCAAGCATCGATGCGACCCCGATTCAATTTCTGGGCATTGAGCTTCTCGGTAGCCACAGTATCACTCTCAAGCTGGAGTCGTTGTCTGAGCAGATGCTGACCGAAGGAGTAGCGCAGGGTGCCGACCTGCAGCGGGGGGAGATCAGTCACCCTGAGCGGGGCAGGATGAAACCGGCGATCGCTGACGATGACAAAATCGTCATCGAGGATCGGTGTCACCCAGTAGTAGAGGTGTTCCCGTTGAGAGCTGCGCACCGGCGGGATCAGCAAGACATCCTTGCGATGCGCGGTTTGGGTGAGCGCCCGTGCCAGCGGCATCAACTCGATGGTGAGCGGTTCTTTGAGGCGTCGGGCGGCCTCTTCCATGATCTCGATGGCGACACCGCTTGGTTTGCCGTGAGAGGAGCGAATGACATAGGGGGGCAGCTCGGCCGCCACCAGCACAATAGCCTGGGCGCCGGTGTGTACCAGCAATAACAGCAGGGCAAAAAAGGGCAGGCAGAGAGCGCGCATCAAGATCGTGAGCCAGAGTCGAATGGTCAGAGTGTAACATTCCTGCCTGCGTTGTCTTTCCACCCGCTGAAGGGTTGGGATCTCAGTCGAAGAAATCCCGCAAATCGCGCACTTCGTAATCGGCGAGTTGCAACCAGGGGAGCTGAGCGGGCAGCTTGCGCAGGGTCACCTCCATCCGGTAGCTGCGATAGCCATCGAGGCTGGCCGACTCCACCACCAGCGGGATCTGCCACTGATGCGACCAGAGGATGCGGGTTCGTTGCCGCCCTTCGCGTTTTTGATACCAGCGGGCCTGCTCGGGGGCGGTCTCATCCAGCGGAGTCATCCCCTCGATCAGCGCCGGGTTGACGAGATGGCGGATCCGCGGCCAGTCGGGTTTGAAGGCCACCTGGCCATACTCTTCCACCGGCACCTCTACCAGCTGGTTGTGCCAGCTGTCGGCGTAACGCAACTGAAGTTCACCCTCATCACTGCGGCTCACCCAGCGGGCCGCCATCTGGTGGGTAAAGTGCTTGTGGCCGGGCGTGGCGTCGTGAGTGGCGTGATAGGCGCGCGCAAGGGGCAGGGGAATGAGCCGCTGGCTCCACACCTGATTGCCCACACGCAGCCACTTCTCCTGCCAGACACTCTCTCTGGCGATGCCATCGCTGCCGGTGACCCGGTCGTGATAGCTGATCCGGGCGGCGAGATCCGGGGGCGTGTCGTCAGCATAAAGGGGGAAGGAGGTCAGGGTGCAAAGCAGCCATAACGAAAGCAGAAATCTCATCATCATCTGTCGCTCGAAAGAGCCGGGGCCCGGATGCCCTGAGCATCTTGCTCTGGTTGCACCTGGGCCCCCGCTGCTTACAGGCCGAGCGCCTCCCGCAGTTTGCCAAACACCTTGGTGTTATCCAGCGTGCCCTTGAAGCGGTTGCTGCCGGCACCATCGGCAAACAGCATCACATCGCCGCCGCCGTGGGTTTCCGATGCCAGTTTGACGCCGGTCTCCTGCAGGTACTCATTGGCCATCACCTGATCGCTGGTGAGGACGGGGCGCACGTCCGCACGGTTGGGGCCGTTACCGAACACCAGGGTGGTGAAGGGCTTGCCATCCACATCGTTCTGGGTCGAGCCGTCGCCATTTTTCACCAGATCCAGCACCGGGTTGCCCTTGGCTGCGTAGCCGTTGATGGTCATGGTGTGGTCATGGTCGGCAGTGACTACGATCAGGGTATTGTTGAGATCCACCTTGCCCAGCGCCGTTTTGACCGCCTCGTCCAGTGCCACCGCATCGGTGAGGGCTCGCTTGGCGTTGGTGCCATGCAGGGCGTGATCGATCCGGCCGCCTTCTACCATCAGGAAATAACCCTGACTGTTCTGGCTCAAGAGATCGATCGCCTTGGCGGTCATCTCGGAGAGGGACGGCTGGGTGTTGGCTGCCCCCTTGGCGACGCGATCCAGCTCGTAGTCGAGGTGGGATTTGCTGCTGAACAGACCGAGCAGCTTGCCGCTGGTGACCTTGGCCAGATCGCTTTGGGTGGTGACATAGCTGTATCCCTGCGCTTTCATCTCGGCGGTCAGGTCGCGGTTGTCATTGCGACCGCCCTTGTTGCTGGCGCTGTAGGGGGTCCAGTGGTTGGCACCGCCGCCCATCAGCACATCGACCCCATCCTTGAGGGCACTGTTAAAGCCAGCGCCTCCCGGAACAGCCTGTGCGGCAATGTCATAGGCGGCATCCCGATGGCAGATATGGGAGTAGGTGGCCGCCGGGGTAGCGTGGGTCAGCTCGGTGGTGGTGACGGCCCCGACCGATTTGCCTGCCGCCTTGGCCAGCTCCAGGATGGTGGGCACCGGCTTGCCGTTATCGCTGCTGCAGTTGTTAATGGTTTTGTTGCCGTTGACATCTTTGCCGGGGGCGACGGCTTTGGTGTCGCTGCTCATGGCGATCACCTCGTTATTCATCTTGACCCCGGTGGTGTAGGCCGCCATGGAGGGGGCCGAGTCGGTGGTCTGGGCATCGTTGGAGAAGGTCTTGATGCGGGCACTGCGCGGCAGTTTCATCATCTCCAGGTTGCCCTCCTCCCCCACCTTGAACAGGCGGGTGGCGGTGAGCACGGTGGGCCCCATGCCATCACCGATAAAGAGGATGACGTTTTTGGCATCACCGGCCTGTGCCTGGGAGGTTGCACCCAGCGCACTGAACAGGGCGGCGCAGACCAGAGTGTGCTTGATGGATGTGTTCATCTGTTTGCTCATGAAAGTGCTCCTTACAGCTTGGCCGCAGCCTTGATCTTGCCGAACACGGCGGTGTTATCGAGTGAGCCATGGAAGCTGTCAGCCCCCTTGCCGATGGCGCCGAGGAAGACATCGGTGCCGCCGTGGGTCTCGTTGCCGATCTCGCCCACCTTGACCACCACTTCCTGGTGGTAGTCATTGGCAGAGACGGTGGCATCATCGAGCGGTGCGACGCTGCTGCGCGGGCCATCCACCCGGTTGTAGCCGTTGCCAAAACCTATGATGGTGTAGGGCATGCCCTCGCCATCCTTGCTCGGTTCGCCCGTCTCGTAGTTCTTCACCAGCCCGAGCACGCCGGGGTTGCTGGCGGTGGTCTTGCCGGTGCGCTTGGCGTAACCGTTGAGCACTAGCGTGTGGTCGTGGTCGGCGGTGACCACGATCAGGGTGTTTTTCAGCTCGGGGTCGCTCTTTTTCACCTCGTCGATGGCAGCCTTGATGGCGTTGTCGAAGGCGAGGGTATCCTGCAGCGCCCGCTTGGCGTTGGTGTCGTGCAGGGCGTGATCGATACGGCCCCCTTCCACCATCAGGAAGTAACCCTTCTCCTTGCCCTTGAGCTGCTTGATGGCGGCCAGGGTCATCTGGGCCAGTGACGGCTCGCTGGCGGGGCGGTCCAGGTCATATTTCATGTGGCTGGAACCAAACAGACCCAGCAGTGGCTTGCCCGCATCGGCCTTGTTCAGCTCATCCAGATTGCTGGCAAACTGGTAACCCTTGGCCTGCATTTCGCTGATGAGGTTGCGGCCATCCTCCCGCTTGCCCTTGTCGGCTTTGGGTAGGAAGAAGCTGCTGCCGCCACCGAGCACCACATCCAGCCCCTCCTTGAGGGCGCTGTTATAGCCTTTGCCGCCCGGCACCAGCTGGGTGGCGATATCCGCCTCCAGATCCCGGTTGCAGATATGGGCATAGGTGGCCGCCGGGGTGGCGTGGGTCACCCGGGTGCTGGTCACCACACCGGTACCGCGGCCATCGGCTTTGGCCAGCTCCAGCAGGGTAGTCACCGGCTTGCCGGCACTCTTGCTGCAGTCGCTCTCATAGGTGGCATCGCCGTCCATGCTGATGACGCCGTTGTTGCTCTTGACCCCGGTCATGTAGGCCGCCATGGAGGGGGCCGAGTCAGTGACCTGGGCATCATGGGAGAAGGTCTTGATAAAGGCCGTCTCTGGCAGGGTATCGATGGTGAGATCACCCTCTTCGCCGACACCGTAGATGCGGGCGGCCGTCAGGGTGTTGAGGCCCATGCCGTCACCGAGGAAGAAGATGACGTTGGTGGGTTGGGCTGCGGGCTTGGTCGCCACCGTGTCATTGTCTGATTTGCAGCCGGCAGCCAGGGCGGCGCCGATCATCACTGCAAGTCCTGCCATTTTTCTCATTGGGGTTCGCTCCTTGTAAAACCTGAGCGCAGCCTAGAGGGGGCAGATGACACTTTTACTGACTATCGGTGACGGTTGTGTGAAAAAGTGATGAGAATGTTACACTATATCAAAGTGTTATCTATCAATTGAGCCAGTTGGTCCGGTCGCTTCCGGCAAGGTTTATCCGCCTCGGCGGTTTGCTGATTTGATGAAGTGATGGCTAGAATGACCTGTCAAAATGTGCCCGCAGCAGGTAAAATGCGCCCCCTTCGTTCGATGCCCGCGGCAGAGCGCCTGTTGTTCCATGCGCCCGCCCGCAGCCCCCACAGAGAGTAACGGATATGTCCATCAACTGGTTCCCCGGTCACATGCACAAGGCCCGCAAAGAGATTGCCGAGGTCATGCCCCAGGTCGATGTGATCATCGAGATGCTCGATGCCCGCATCCCCTTCTCCAGCGAAAATCCGCTGGTGCCCGAGCTGCGTGGTGATACCCCGGTGATCAAGGTGCTGAACAAGGCGGACCTGGCCGATCCGGCGATCACCGATCTGTGGGTGGCGCACATGGAAAAAGAGAAGGGGATCAAGGCGCTGCCGCTGACGCAACAAGAGCCGGAGAAGATCAAGCAACTGCTGACTCTCTGTCACGAGATGCTGCCGGAGCGCAATTTTGAGCTGCGCGGCGTGCGGGCGATGATCATGGGGATCCCCAACGTGGGCAAGTCCACTCTGATCAATACCCTGGCGGGGCGCATCATCGCCCGCACCGGCAACGAGGCCGGGGTGACCAAGTCCCAGCAGCGGATCAAGCTGGATAACAACGTCATCCTGACCGATACCCCGGGTTTCCTCTGGCCCAAGCTCAACCCGCCCTCCTGTGGTTATCGTCTGGCCATCACAGCGGCCATCAAGGACACGGTGTTCGACTATGCCGATATCGCCATGTTCGCCGCTGACTACTTCATCAAGGCCTATCCGGAGCGGATCAAGGCGCGCTACCAGATTGACGAGTTGCCCGAGACCGAGATCGAGCTGCTGGAGATGATCGCCCGCCAGCGGGCGTTTATGCGTAAAGGGGGGCTGGCCGACCTGCACAAGGCGTCCGAGATCCTGATCAACGAGTTCCGCTCCGGTTTGCTTGGCCGCATCTCGCTGGAGACGCCGGAGATGGTGAGCGTCGAGATTGTCGAAGCCGCCGCAGAAGCCGAGCAAAAAGCCAAAGAGAAGGCCGAGCGGGAAGAGGAGCGTCAGGCCCGCGCCCGTCGCAAGTACGCCCGTAAGCGTCAGAAATAATTATCCTCAGGTGTCCCGAGCTTGCCTGACAACGAGCGGGCTTGTGTGACCCAGATGACGAAACACGAAGAGGCGGCCCCAGGGTCGCCTCTTCTGTTTTATCTGGTGAAGTGTACGCCCGACTCTGATGGGGTGTCCGCGCTCTCAAGCAATGCCATCAGCCAAAACGGTGGCGTGCCGCTTCAAACAGCGACATATGAAGCGGGATCAGCTGCTGCCAGTCGCGGCGATAGCCGCCACCGGGTACAGCGGCGACAGGCAACCCATGCTTGATTGCACAGTCAAATACCATGGCATCGCGCAGGCGCACCCCTTCTCGCTCAGGGAGAGATAGCCAAGCTCGTCGGCATGATGCACATCGACGCCTGCCTGATAGAGGATGAGATCAGGCGAATAGAGCCGCAGTGCCAGTGATAGCGCCTGTTGCAATGTGGTGAGATAGGCATCGTCCGTCATGCCGCTTGGCAGCGGAAAGTCGAGGTGAGAGGCGGCTTTGTGATGGGGAAAGTTGTGCTCCCCATGAAGGGATAGGGTGATGATATCGCGCCGCCCGGCGCACAGGGCCGCACTGCCATCTCCCTGATGCACATCGAGATCGATAATCAGCACCTGTTCGCAGCGCCCCTCGTCGAGGCAAGCTTGGGCGGCAATCACCAGATCGTTGAACAGACAAAAACCGCTGCCGTGATCCCGATGGGCGTGGTGGTAGCCACCGGAGATCTGCAAGCCGCAGCCCTGCTCAAGTGCATAGCGGCTGGCGGCAATAGTGGCACCCACCGAGCGCAAGGTGCGCTCCATCAGCATGGGTGACCAGGGAAAACCGATCTTGCGGATGGCGCGCTCTTCAAGCTGGCCGCTCAGGGCCGCCGCGACATAATCGGCATCGTGAATGCGGCAGATTTGCTCCCGGGTGGCCGCGGGCGCTTCGCCAAGGGGATAACCTTGCGCCTGCAACAGCTCAAACAGCCCCTGATACTTGGCCAGTGGAAAGCGATGGCGTTCGGGCAGGGTCAGGGAGGAGTAGAGGGGGTGATAGAAAATATGCAGTGACATCAGGGCATGGTTCCATCGGTGCAGAGATGAACCTGGATATGAAAAAGGGGAGCCAGGCTCTAATGCCAGTCAGTTAAGCCTGACTGGCATTGTTTTTATTGGCTTTTTTCACACTATACCTCTGTGGCCTTGGCTTCACGCAGCGGGGGTAACTTCGCTCCCTTCGTTCCGGCAGCACAAACTGTCCCGCTTGTTTCTCCAGGTCAGCTACCCGCTTCGGGATTGTCCCTGGTGACAGGTAAGGCATGCAGCTCAGTTCATGGATAAGATAGACCGACGCCATGTGAAAACTCAGCTGGCTCGCCGTGTATCCCTTCAGGCTCGTCGCCATCTTCACCATCTGGCTACGCAGCAGGTTGTACGCCAGCAGTACGCCCCACAGCTCTTGCCGTATCCCCGCCGCCTTCTTGCTGCGCAGGGTCAATCGGTGTTTTTGCAGGCTGTGCTTCATTTCCCGATAACCCAGTTCGATTTCCCAGCGATGGTTGTAGAGCTCGACGATGTCTGCTCCCGGGAAGCGCATCGGGTCGACCATCGAGGTCAGTACCTGCCGCTCTTTGCCGTTGATAGTGCGAGTTAGCAAACGGGCTTCCACCGTGTCCGGTAGTTGCGGCCACTTCTTCCTCGCCTGTGGACTGGTATTGAGATGCACCAGCACATCCTGGCGCCCCAGTTTGCGCACCACCTCGTATTGCGTGCCCTTTTTGAGTGGCAGCAACCAGTGCCGCTCGCTGCCAGTGGTCTGCCAGGCGTGGAGCAAGCCGAGGGAGTAAAACCCCTTGTCGAACAAGGTCAGTGAGTGGTCTGGGGTGCGTTCGATAAGCTGCTCGGCAAGCACCATCTCGTTGACGGCGCAGCTTTCCATGGCAGCCTGAACAAGCAGGTGACTGGTGAGTTCCATCTGGCAGAGCATACGTACCTGCGGATAGGCAGTCTCCCCATGCTGGGTGCCGGGTTTGGCAAACGCAGCGGCATTGTCCGGGGTATCGGGGGTTCGCCACATCACGCCATCAACGGCGAGCAGTTGCAGCCCTGCCCAGCCGGGGTGATTGGCCTGCTGGTGCCAGAGCGAGGCGGTCTCGTGAAACAGCCGTTCGATACTCTTGTCCCCGAGCTTTTGGCGGGCTTGCAGGAAGGCGCTGGGGGCAACAAAGGGACGGTCACCGGGCAACAGGATATCGAGCTGATTGACCAGCTGGGTCATGGGGACATGGCGGAAGATGGCCATGCCGATGATGGCCCAGACCAGGCGCTCCATGAGCATGCGGCGACGGCGCAGGGTAGCGACGCCCTCTTCGCCGAGCAGCGTCATGATGAGCTCGGGGGGAATGAGGTCAGAGAGTGACTCAAACTGAGCGGCATTGCTGGCGTGGAGGAAGTCGAGAGCCTGTACGATACGCATAAAAAATCCGAAACCAATCAACAGGTTTCGGATTTTTACACATCAGCAGGATCGGTCAATGGATCCTTAACTGATCGGCATTAGAGCCAGGCTCCCCTTGTCATTCCCGACGGGTCAGGATGAAGGTCCCGGATTACTGCTGCTGGATAACCCAGATCTGGAAGGCTTTGCGGGTTTCCGCATCCGCCTTGTTGTACCAGTTTTGCAGCTGGGTCAGGGCTTCCGGATTGCTCTGTGCCTTGCTGGGGGCAACCTGAACCGGTGCGCTGGCGGCAGCCATCACGGCAGCAGAAGAGACGGCCACTGCTTTGGGCTGGTTGAAGGCTTTACCCATGTTGATCAGCTCTTGCTGATAGTCACGGGTCAGCTGGAAGCCCTCTACTTTCGGCATTACGAACTGTTCGCTGCTCACTTGCTGGCCGCTGACCTTGTCTTTCAGCGCCACTTTCTGATCTTTGACAAACTGCTTGGCTTCGGCTTCGTTGCGGGGTTTTTTATAGTCCAGCACCAGCTGTTGGTTGTCGGCGGCAGTGAAGTTCAGCACCAGCGGCTCGGCGGTGACCAGCTTGATTTCGTTACGGCTGGAGTAGTTGCCTTCAAAGGCGACGACCAACTGGTGTTTGCCGGCAGAGAGGGGGAAGGTGCTGGTTTTGTCGAGCAGCTTGGGGTTGATGGATTGACCATCGATCAGCTGGACGACATACGGGGTGGTCACTTCCAATTGGGCATCAGCAAGGGCACTACCGGCCCACAACAGACCAGCCAGGGCCGGTACCAGAACAGTCAGTTTCATTTCATCTCCTTGAACAGTCAGGCGATTGCCCACTGAAAACAGGGGCTTATTTTTACAGGTTTAGCCTACTGCGGCAATGGCTCTTTCTGGTGCTCAACGTTCGCTCCGCTGTCAGTTTTTCTATCAATAATAACCGGCTTATTTATTCGATCCGCCGTGTAAACGGGGGGAGGGCATCAAGCAACCCCTTGCCATAACGCTTGGTCAGCAGACGCCGGTCCAGAATGGTGACCCGCCCCCGATCGGCCTCTTTGCGAATGAGGCGGCCACAGGCCTGGATCAGTTTGCGCGATGCCTCCGGCACCGTCAGTTGCAGAAACGGGTTCCCCCCTCGCTGCTCCACCCACTCGGCGGTAGCCTCCTCGACCGGTGAGTTGGGTACCGCAAAGGGGAGTTTGGTGATCACCAGATTGGTGAGATAGTGACCCGGCAGATCCAGCCCCTCCGAGAAGCTGCCGGTACCAAACAGGATGCTGGCCTGACCGCCATCGCATTTTTGTTTGTGCAGGGTGAGCAGGGCATTGCGGGAGGCTTCCCCCTGCACCAGCAGTGACAGTCCCTTGGCTCGCAAGCCAACAGCCACCTCATTCATCTGGCGGTAGGAGGAGAAGAGCACCAGACTCGCCTCCTTGCCCGCCAAAATGCGTGGCAGTACGCTGATGAGCTCGTTGGTAAAGGCTGGCGAGTTGGGTTCGTGCTCCATCTTGGGCAGATAGAGCTCGGCTTTCTGGTAGTCAAAGGGGGAGCGCAAGCGCAGATAGCGGGTACCGTCGTGCTCCTTGAGCCCCACCTGATGGCGAAAATAGCTAAAGGAAGAGAGGGCGGTGAGGGTCGCCGAGACCAGTACGGCTCCCAGACATTTCGACCAGAGCCACTCCTCCAGCAGATAGCCCACCTCAATCGGTGAGGCGTGCAACCAGATATCGCCGTCATCGCTCTTGGCCATCCAGCGGGCGAGCGGGGTTTTACCGGTCGGCACATGGCGCCCCAGCATCTCCCACAGGGCGCAGAAACTCTCCAGCCGCTGCAGATGAAAACCGCTCTCTGCCAGCAGAGGTTCGGCCTCCTTGCGGCGGATCTCGCCATCTTTCAGCGCTTCACCTATGGCCCCTTGCATCCGATCCAGCGCTCGCAGCGCCTTCTTGCTCGACTCCTTGAGATTCTCCGCCAGCATGGGCAGGGGATCCGGCAATACCCCTTCGGCGAAGCGGTAGTGAGGTTCCGTACCAAACAGCCGATCGTTGGCGCTGAGCCACTGCTCGACCGCCTTCAGGTCGGGCTGGATGGAGGCCAGCGCATCCTGCAGTTTGAGTTGGGGGTCGAGCAGGCTCTCCTTATTAAGCGTCCGCGCCAGCTTGCCTGCACTTTGTACCAGCTTCTCCAGCCAACGACGCGAGCCTTTGACGCTGGCCGACGCCGCGCCGTGATCCCGGGCGATGGTGGGCAGGTGATGGGCCTCATCCAGCACATAGATGCACTCATCAGGGGGCGGCAGAATGATGCCTCCGCCCATGGTCAGATCGGAGAGCAGCAGCGCATGGTTGACGACCAGCACATCGGCGCTCTCCATGTCGTTGCGGGCGCGATGAAAGGGGCAGTGCTGGTGATGGCTTAGCGCCTTGTTGCAGGTGTGGCGGTCGGCGGCGATGCGATCCCAGCAAGTGTCGGGAATGGGCTCCGGCCAGTTGTCCCGATCCCCGTCCCACTTGCCATTGGTGTAGGCCTGCCACAGAGCCTGGTAGCGATCTTTGTCGCTGTCAGATGGTTTGGATTTGCTCAGACTGCCAAAGTCGAGCTCGAAGTTGGCCATCTCGGCGCCACTGGCTGCCTGCTCCAGCAGATGCTCGCAGCAGTAGCGCTGACGCCCCTTGACCAGCATAAAGCGAAACGGCAGCTCGCTATGGCGGTGGTAAAAAGGAAGGTCTTTGTGGATCAGCTGCTCTTGCAGGGCCACTGTGGCGGTGGAGATCACCAGCTTCTTCTGGGTGAGTCGCGCCACCGGGATGGCACCCTGAGCATAAGAAAGAGATTTGCCGATACCGGTTCCTGCTTCGGCAACCAGAATACGGCGCTGTTTGTCGTACTCGCCGGTCAGGGTTTTGGCTATCTCTGCCACCAGAAAGTTCTGCTCTTTGCGCGGCACAAAACCGGGTAATCCATCCGCAATCTGGCGATAGGTTTGACGAATGGTGGCTTTAAGGCGAGTAGAGAGCATGAAGAGAAGGCCAGTTAGGGGTTAATCGAAGAACAAGGATACCCGCAACCCCTCGGTGAGGTCGAGGCAGCAGCCATTATCACGGCCGTTTTACGCTGATCAGACCACTTTGGTTGTTTATCAGGTAGTTACCGTTATTTGCATGCAAAACAAACTATTTGAGTCCAAATAATCAGCAGGATTCATTGTAAACGTTTTCCTTTTGCCTTGCCGCCAGGTGAGACTTGGCTCACATTTTTGTCTCCATGACTATGGTTTCCATAAAAAGTTCCAAGTTTTTTCATTGCGGTTCAAAAAATCCGGTGCTAGTCTCGGCGGCATAATGATGCAAAGAACATCGCTAACACAGGGAATAACAACAACTTAGTGTTTAATTACAGTAGGCATTGGAAACTATGAAAAAGACAATTCTGGCTATTGCTATCCCGGCTCTGTTCGCATCCACCGCTAACGCCGCCGTCATCTATGACAAAGACGGTACTCAAGTTGGCATCACCGGTAACCTGCGTACCCAATTTGCAAGTGATCACGATCGCGAGGCTGAAGATCTCGCTGGCCGTGCACGTATCGGTCTGAGCACCAAAGTTGCCCTGAACGACACTTGGTCTGGCTTGGCCAAGGGTGAGTGGCAACTGACCTCCAACAAATCTAAAGAAGGTAGTGCTGGCGATGACATCACCTCCCGTGAAGTGTATGTCGGTCTGGATGGCTCCCAGTTTGGTATGATCCGTTTTGGTCAGCTGGATACCGTGTTCAACGACGTTATCAACAAGGCTGATATTGCGAATGAAAACTCTGGCTTGGCCAGTGTCTACGATGGCCGTCAGGAAGGTCAGGTTCGTTACGATGGCCAGTGGAACGGTGTCTCCTTCGGCGCGAGCTATATTACTGCCAATACCGGTTATAAAGATGTCGCAAGCAACAACGGTATTGTTGAGCTGACAGGCGACCTGGATCGTGGCTTCGCTGCCAAGCTGGGCTACGAAGCCCCGTTCGGTCTGGCGCTGATTGCCGGTCTGGAGCAAAAAGAGTTCAATGAGACTGTCGCCAATCCTCTTGAGAGCAAGAAAGATTGGGGTCTGGGTGCCTCCTATACCCTGGAAGGCCTCTACCTGGGTGCCTCTTACAGCGACTCCAAAGTTAAATACGACAGTGTTCTTAACAACGAAGAGAAGACTCGTGGTTACGAACTGGCAGCCTCCTACAATGTGGATGCATGGACTCCGTATGTTGTTTACAACAACGCCGAGACTAAAGAGACCAATGATCGTGCCATCTACACCACATTGGGTCTGACTTACAACTTCACCAGCAACTTCTTGGCATACAGCGAATATGTATTCGAAAATGCCGAAGTGAACAGCGATGATGTTGTATATGCAGGTCTGTTTTACGCATTCTAATGAATGCTGAGTGCATTGTGTAAACTTTAGGGTAAACACAGTAACGTTTATTAAACGGGCAATAAGAGCTTTCTTATTGCCCGTATTGTATGCTCAGCGCGCTGCAATGTGATAAACACAGGTTGTACAGATCTAGTTATCACCTGACACCGGCCTCAAACCGGTGTCTTGTTTACGCTACTTTGGAGCGTACTTCCTTCGGTATCAATTTCAGACCCTTCTTGAACATGCGGTAGGGGGTTTGACCCTCCATCATCCTGTCCTGATGTGGCCGCTGGGTGTTGGCTGGGTGTTGTAGTGTTCCAGATCGCTATCCAGCTCTGTCTGCATCTGCTCTACCGACTCATACCAAGTCGTTCTCCCCTTGATACGGAAGTGTTCATCCAGCAGTGTGCAATGCAGTCGCTCGATAAAGCCGTTGCTCTGCGGCCTGCGCACCCTGGTTGTCCGGTGCTCAATCCCCTCCAGTTGCAGGAACAGCTCGTAGGGATGGTGGTCAGGGCGCCCACAGAACTCGCGCCCGTTATCCGACAGGATGGTATAGACCCGCGCCCAGGCGTGGCGACTGTAGCAGTCCAGCACGGTTTGCAGATACACCTTGCCAACCCCCTTGAGCGCGCCGACAAAGAAGGTGTCGACCGCCACCAGTTCTCCGGTGTAGTAAACCTCAATCTGGCGTTCGCGAAACTCGGGGCTAAAGCGTTCTAACAGGCGAATTTGCTCGTCACTGAGCTCAATGGTCTGCTCCCGGTGGGTTTTCTCAAGGCGCAGCAAGCGGTCGTGTTTGGAGAGCAAGTCGTGCCGTTGCCACACGCCACGCACACCACCCGCACTAACATTGATGCCTTGCAGAGCCAGTTTTTGCGCGACTCGCAGCGGGCCATGAGCTGGTCTGGTGAGGGAGTAATCGAGGATAGCCTGTTCAATCTCGGGAGCGACCCGGTTGGGATGAGCCCCTTTACAGCCGGGCAATTTGTCGAGCAATCCCTCGGCGCCATAGGTCTGGAAATTACGGCGAATTTCGTAGAACTGCTGACGACTGTAGCCGATGAGCTTGCAGGCTTTGCTGACGTTATTGAGCTCTTTGGCGAGCTCTAGCAGGCTGAGTTTGCGACGTGCTACTTTCTCGTTGGTGGTCATGCAGAGGCTGATAGTATTTTGCAGGTGCAAAAAAGCCCCTTGGCGGGGCTTGGTGTCTGGCAAGGCTGGTGTCGGGATTATCAATCGAACAGGATGCGGCCGCTGGTGCCGGCATCGCTGTCTTTCCAGCTGGCGCCGCTTTTGCGCAGGGTGTAAGTGATGGTCTCCTGCTTGAATTTCAGGTAGTCGCTGCCGCTGTGGCTTGGTTTGACCTGATTGCCATCGATATAGCGCGGATTGCGTGGATATTGAGGGGGCATACTTGGTGGATGTGATGCGGTGCAGGGAGAGTGGATTGTGAGGCCAATCAGCGGTAGGTACTTGATGTGTCGCCGCTCGCGACTGAGTTAGCGTTGAAATCGGTAATAAACAAAAAAGGGAAGATGCTCAGGCATCTTCCCAGGGCGAGAGCGTGAACATATTGTTAAATTGACTTCAATTCAGCCAGCCCTGAATCCAATACCTTTTCCAGATATGGGCTGCTCATGCCCGCAAATTGCTGCTTCTTCCGCAAGCTTGCCTTACGGCTGG